>NZ_LUPI01000005.1:0-97050 GCF_001627265.1 Nocardioides sp. REDSEA-S30_B4
GTTCAGCCCGCCGTTGAGCGTCGCCTTCATCCCGGACGTGCCGCAGGCCTCGTAGGGGCGCAGCGGGTTGTTGAGCCAGACGTCGCAGCCGGGGTAGAGGGGCTGGGCCATGGCGATGTCGTAGTTGGGCAGGAAGACGATGCGGTGCCGGATCTCGGGGTCGTCGGAGAGCCGGACGATGTCCTGGATGAGCTTCTTGCCGCCGTCGTCGGCCGGATGCGCCTTGCCGGCGATCACCAGCTGGACGGGGCGGTCGGGGTCGAGCAGCAGCCGCTTGAGCCGCTCGGGGTCGCGCATCATCAGCGTCAGACGCTTGTACGACGCGGCGCGCCGCGCGAAGCCCATGGTCAGCACGTCAGGGTCCAGCGCGTCGTCGATCCAGGCGAGCTCGGCGCTGGCCGCACCCCGCTTGGTCCACGACTTGGCCAAGCGACGACGGGCGTCCTCGACGAGCCGCTGGCGCAGCACCCGCTTGGTCGACCACACCGCCTCGCCGGGGATCGAGTCCACGACGTCCCAGAAGGCGTCGACGTCCTCGGAGTCCGGCGCCACGCCGGCGCGCGCGGCGAGCTCGAAGACCTCCCGGCCGACCCAGGTGGGACCGTGGACGCCGTTGGTGATGGAGCCGATCGGCACCTCGGCCTCGTCGAAGGCCGGCCAGAGCCCCTGGAACATCCCGCGCGAGACGTGCCCGTGCAGCTGGGAGACGCCGTTGGCGCGCTGGGCCAGGCGGAAGCCCATGACGGCCATGTTGAACACCGCCGGGTCGCCGCCCTCGTAGTCCTCGGCGCCCAGCGCCAGGATCCGCTCGACGGGGACGCCCGGGCAGGCGCCGGCGTCGGCGAAGTACTGCTCGACGAGCGACCGGGGGAACCGGTCGATCCCGGCGGGCACCGGCGTGTGCGTGGTGAACACCGTCGAGGCGCGTCCGACCTCGAGCGCGGTGTCGAAGTCCAGGCCCGGCCCGGCGGGGTCGACGGTGAGCTCGCGGATGCGCTCCAGTCCCAGGAACCCCGCGTGACCCTCGTTGGTGTGGAAGACCTCGGGCGCCTCGTGCCCGGTGATGCGCGAGAACGCCCGCAGCGCCTTGACCCCGCCGATGCCGAGCAGCAGCTCCTGGCGCAGCCGGTGCTCGGAGTTGCCGCCGTAGAGGCGGTCGGTCACGTCGACGTACTGCTGGCTGTTGCCCTCCACGTCGGTGTCGAGCATGAGCAGCGGCACGCGTCCGACGCGTGCCACCCAGATCCGGGCCAGCAGGTCCGTGCCGCCGGGCATGGCGATGGAGATGGTCGCGGGCTCCCCGGTGGGCTCGCGCAGCACCGAGATCGGGAGCTCGTCGGGGTCGAGCACGGGGTAGGTCTCCTGCTGCCAGCCCTCGCGGGAGAGCGACTGCTTGAAGTAGCCGTGGCGGTAGAGCAGACCGACGCCGATGATCGGCACGCCGAGGTCGCTGGCGGCCTTGAGGTGGTCGCCCGCGAGGATCCCGAGGCCGCCGGAGTACTGCGGGAGCACGGCGGTGATGCCGAACTCCGGGGAGAAGTAGCCGATGGCCCGGGGCATCCCGGGGTCCGCGGCAGCCGTGCGCTGGAACCACCGGTCGCCGGCCAGGTAGGCGTCCAGGTCCGCCCGGGCCTCCTCGAGCCGAGCCCGGAAGGCCTCGTCTCCGGCCAGCTCCTCGAAGCGCTCGCGGGAGACCGAGCCCAGCAGCCGCATCGGGTCGCGCCCGGAGGACTCCCACAGCTCGGGGTCCACGGCCGCGAAGACATCCTGGGTCGGCGGGTGCCAGGACCAGCGCAGGTTGAGCGCCAGGTCGCTGAGCGGAGCCAGCTCGGGGGGCAGGACGGGGCGGACGGTGAACCGTCGGATGGCACGCACGGGCGAACGCTAACGCGATCACTTGAACGATCCAAGACCTCTGGACCACTCGTGTTCCTGTGAACTCCGCGTTTCATGCCCCCGTCCGCATAACCACCGGTCCCCGGAGCCGTTGAGCAGGCCATGCCCAACACCCCCTCCCGCGCACGGCGCCGCAAGACGGCCGCCCTCGCCCTGATGACCGCCACCCTGGTCCCGGGCCTCGCGCAGATCCCCGCCCTGGCCGCCCCCTCGACGGTCGCCACCACCGACCTGCCGCACATCGTCGACGGCGTGGTCGCCACCCTCGGCGACACCGTGCCCGGCCTGTCCGACCTCGACCTGCGCGGCAGCGTCCTGCCCACCGCGGCCCAGCGCAGCGCCGCCGACCGCCTCGGCGCCGTCACCCTGCGCTGGAACGACTTCGGCACGCCCGGGTCGCTGCTGCCCGCCGACGGCGTCCTGGCCCGCGCGACCTCCAAGAACCCCGTCACCGCCGCTCGCGCGTACCTGGAGGACAACGCCGCCCTGTTCGGCCTCTCGCGTGCCGCCATGGCCGACCTGGAGCTGGTCAACGAGCAGAAGCTGGCCGACTACCCCGACGCGAAGGGCCGTCCGACCGCCCCGGCCGGGCACGCCGTGCTGTTCCGCCAGCGCTTCGGCGACCTCTCCCCCGCGCTCGGCTCGATGGTGACCGTCGGTGTCTCCGGTGGCGAGATCGCCTACGTCTCCTCCTCCCTGGTCCGTACGACGCAGACGGCTCCGGCCGCGACGCTGACCCCGCTCGAGGCCTGGGTCGAGGCCGCCGGCAACGTCGGCCGCTCCATCACCGCCTCCACGCTGAAGAAGATCGGCACCGTCGTCGACCGCGCCGTCGGCTCGGTCGCCCCCTGGACGCGTCTCGCCGTGCCCGGCTTCTCCGAGCAGCAGCAGGTCCGCCTGCGCGCGTTCGCGCTGGCCGACGGCACCGTGCGTCCGGTCTACGAGGCCAACGTCGTGGACAACCAGGACGGCCTCGCCTTCGCCTACACCCTCATGGTCGACGCCGTCACCGGCGACGTCCTGCACCGCGCCCACCAGGTCGAGAACGACTCGGTCCAGGAGGTCTACCAGGGCACCTTCAGCAACACCGAGTGCGGCCCGAAGCACCCCTTCGAGCTCACCGACGACCTGACCACCACCTTCAACGCCGCGGCGTTGGCCCTGCCCGTCGACGACGTCGTGGTGAAGTTCTTCGGCCCCAAGGACCAGCTCCTCTACACCGGTGACCTGCTCACCAGCCCCGAGGTCGTCACCTGGACGTCCCCGGAGCCGCTCAAGGCCGGCGTCTACAGCGCCCAGGTCTGCCCCTTCGACGACGCCTCGGCGGTCATCGGCGCGTACGCGCTCCTCGTCGCCACGAGCGACACCGGCACCCCCGGTGTCGGTGGTGGCCTCGGCTTCGACCCGACCTGGAGCTACTTCCCGGCCAACCCGTCGATGTCGTCGACCAAGATCGGCAAGACCCCCGGCAACGACGTCATCGGTTGCTGGGTCGAGACCGCCGACTGCACGATGCCCAGCGGCCCGTTCGCCAACGTGGCCTCCCCCTTCGTGTGGGACCAGGTCAACGTGGCCGGCGCGTCGTCGATGACGACCATCGGCAACAACGCCAACACCCACGAGGCCTGGGCCAGCCCGCTCACCCCGGGCGGCCTGCTGCAGGCGCCGGTATCCCCCACCCGCACCTACACCGGTGAGTTCACCGACGCGTGGAACGAGTCGGCCTGCGACCCGACCAACCTGGTGCCGGGCGGCAACGACATCGACTTCGCCACCGGCAACCTGTTCGTGTCCCACAACCGGATGCACGACTACAGCTACTACCTCGGCTTCACCGAGGCCAACTACAACCTCCAGCTCGACAACTTCGGTCGCGGCGGCGTCCCGGCCGACATGGAGGTCGGCAACGTGCAGGCCGGTGCTCTGACCAGCCCGGTCTTCGAGGCCACCGGCGTCGCCACGGGCCGCAACAACGCCAATCAGATCACCCTGCAGGACGGCGTCCCCGGCATCACCAACCAGTACCTCTTCCAGCCGGCCGCCGGCGCGTTCTACGCGCCGTGCACCGACGGTTCACTGGACATGGGCATCGTCGGCCACGAGTACACCCATGCCATCTCCAACCGGATGATCGCCGGCCCGGACGAGGGCATCGGCTCCCAGCAGGGTGGCGCGATGGGCGAGTCGTGGGGCGACCTGACCGCCGCTGAGTACCAGTTCAGCCACGGCTACAAGAACGGCGGCAACATCTTCGCCGTCGGTGTGTACGCCACGGGCAACAAGAAGACCGCGATCCGCAACTTCGCGATCAACAAGAACCCGCTGAACTACTCCAACTACGGCTACGACACCACCGGTGTCCAGGTCCACGCCGACGGCGAGATCTGGAGCGGCACCCAGTGGGAGGTCCGCCAGGCGCTGGTGAAGAAGTGGAACAAGCAGTACCCGTACAAGAACAAGTCGCTCCAGCTCGAGTGCGCCCAGGGCACCGACGTCGCCTCCCCCGTGGCCCCGCAGTACTGCCCGGGCAACCGACGCTGGATCCAGCTGATGTTCGACTCGTTCCTGCTCCAGCAGGGCAGCACGTCGATGCTCGACGCGCGTGACGCGATGCTGGCCGCCGACCGGATGCGCTTCGGCGGCGAGAACACCAAGGTCATGTGGCAGGCGTTCGCCCGCCGCGGCATGGGCAAGAACGCCAGCATCGACCCGGCCGACGAGAACGACGTCACCGGCGGCTTCGCCTCGCCCAAGGGCGGCAACGCCACCGTGACGTTCAAGGGCGGCTCGGGTCCGGGCTCGGTCTACGTCGGCATGTTCGAGGCGCGCACCTCGCCGCTGGCCGACACGTTCCCGAAGACGAGGACCAAGGCGACCGCGACGATGGCGCCGGGCAGCTACGACCTGCTCTACGTCTCGCCCAAGGGCGGCTTCCACCGGTTCGGCCTCACCGTCAAGGCGGGCCAGAAGCGCACGGTGAAGCTCCCCGAGGCCGTCAACCTGGCCGCGTCGGCCGCCGGCGCCAAGGTCATCGACGCCACCGCCGGCTCGCTGAAGACCGAGGCGCTCATCGACGGCACCGAGGACACCAACTGGGCCGGCGTGACCGAGGCCAACGTCGACGAGTCCAAGCCGTTCGTGGCCGTCGACCTCGCGGGCAAGAAGTCGAAGATCCGTCGCGTCCAGGTCAGCGCGCTGCTGAACCCCGTCGACGGCGCCGACGACATCGACCAGCTGTCCAACTCGCGCTTCACCGCGCTGCGGCAGTTCGCCATCGAGGTCTGCGTCAAGGGCTGCACCAGCGGCAAGGCGAAGTGGAAGCGCGTCCTCACCTCCACGTCCGATGCCTTCCCGGCCGTGCGCCCCCGCCCGACGGCACCCAAGCAGGCCATGCGGTCGTTCTCGTTCAAGCCCACCAAGGCCTCGGCCGTGCGGCTCGTCGTCCTCAACAACCAGTGCACCGGGTTCGCCGGGTACGCCGGTGAGCTGGACAACGACCCGATCACCACGACCGACTGCGCCACGGGCTCCGAGCGCGGCACCGTCGTCCACGCGGCCGAGCTGCAGGTGTTCAAGAAGTAGCCCACCGAGCCACCCAGCACGCCGAACCGGCGCGTCCCTCGTGGGGCGCGCCGGTTCGGCATCCGACGACGGTCATCGACCCCCGGAGGCGCGCTCTCCGGGAGGGTGTTTGCGTGAGGGGGGCCCAGCCGCTTGGCTAGTGGGCATGGTCGGACGCATCCCCGTCATGAACGTGATGCCGCTGGTGGACCTCGGTCGGCAACCTGCCAAGGCGACCGTCGGCGAGCCCTTCAAGGTCTCCGCGACGGTCTTCAGGGAAGGGCACGACAAGCTCTCCGCCGAGGTGGTGCTGACCGACCCGTCCGGGGCCCGTCGGGCGCCGGTGCGGATGGTCAAGCATGCCGAGGTGCCCGACCTGCACGAGGCCTGGGTGACCCCCGACGTCGAGGGGGCCTGGAGCTTCGAGGTGCAGGCGTGGTCCGACCCGCTCGCGACCTGGCAGCACGACGCCGGGATCAAGATCCCCGCCGGCGTCGACGTGGAGCTGATGTTCCTCGAGGGCCGGCTGCTCTTCGAGCGCGTCCTCGGCTCCCTGGACCCCACGGACACGCGGGCCCGCGAGGTCCTCGAGGGCGCCGTGCTCGCGGCGCAGGACACCCAGCGTCCCGCGGCGGCCCGCCTCGCCGCGCTCCGCGACCCCGAGCTGGCGCAGGTGCTGCTCGAGCACCCGCTGCGCGAGCTGGTCACCGTCGAGGGCCCGTACCCGGCGTACGCCGACCGGCAGCGCGCGCTCTTCGGCAGCTGGTACGAGTTCTTCCCGCGCAGCGAGGGCGCGACCAAGGACCCGAAGACCGGGAAGATCACCTCCGGCACCTTCCGGACCGCTGCGGAGCGGCTCGACGCCGTGGCTGCGGCAGGCTTCGACGTCATCTACCTGCCGCCGATCCACCCCATCGGCGAGGTCAACCGCAAGGGCCCCAACAACACCCTCACCCCCAGCCCCGACGACACCGGCTCGCCGTGGGCCATCGGGTCCAAGGACGGCGGCCACGACGCGATCCACCCCGACCTCGGGACGATGGACGACTTCGACGCCTTCGTGGCCCGCGCCGGCGAGCTCGGCCTCGAGGTGGCCCTGGACCTGGCGCTCCAGGCCGCCCCGGACCACCCGTGGGTCACCACCCACCCGCAGTTCTTCACCACCCGGGCCGACGGCTCGATCGCCTACGCCGAGAACCCGCCCAAGAAGTACCAGGACATCTACCCGCTCAACTTCGACAACGACCCCACGGGCATCTGCCGCGAGGTGCTGCGCGTGGTGAAGCTGTGGATGTCCCACGGCGTGCGGATCTTCCGCGTCGACAACCCGCACACCAAGCCGGTCGCGTTCTGGGAGTGGCTGCTGAGGGAGGTGCGGCGCACCGACCCCGACGTGCTGTTCCTGTCCGAGGCCTTCACCCGTCCGGCGATGATGCACGGCCTGGGTGCGGTCGGCTTCCACCAGAGCTACACCTACTTCACCTGGCGCACCGCGAAGTGGGAGATCGAGGAGTACCTCCGCGAGCTCTCGACGGAGTCCGACCACCTGATGCGGCCGAACTTCTTCGTCAACACCCCCGACATCCTCCACGCCTACCTGCAGTACGGCGGACCGGCCGCCTTCAAGGTCCGCGCCGCGCTGGCGGCGACCAGCTCGCCGAGCTGGGGCGTGTACGCCGGCTACGAGCTGTTCGAGCACGTGGCCGTCAAGCCGGGGTCCGAGGAGTACCTCGACTCCGAGAAGTACCAGATCCGCATCCGCGACTGGGACGCCGCCGAGGCCGAGGGCCGCACGCTCACGCCGTACCTCACCCGACTCAACGAGCTGCGCCGCGAGCACCGCTCGCTCCAGCTGCTGCGCAACCTGACCATCCACTCCAGCGACGACGAGAACATCCTGGTCTTCGCCAAGCAGGCGGTCGTCGGCGACCCCGACAGCGACACCGTCGTGGTGGTGATCAACCTCGACCCGCACGCCACCCGGGAGACCACCGTCCACCTCGACCTGCCCGCCCTGGGCATGGACTGGGGCGAGCGCTTCGTGGTCCACGACGGGATCACCCACCAGGACTGGTCCTGGGGCCAGCACAACTACGTGCGCCTGGACCCCCACCACGAGCCGGCCCACGTGCTGACGGTCAGGAGGGGCGCATGAGCAAGCACGCCCCCGTCCACGAGACGACCGCCTCCGGGGTCGACGTCGAGGAGGCCAGCCGCCCGCAGCCGGACTGGTTCAAGACCGCGGTCTTCTACGAGGTCCTCGTCCGGTCCTTCCGCGACTCCAACGCCGACGGCACCGGCGACTTCGCCGGGCTCATCGAGAAGCTCGACTACCTCGAGTGGCTCGGCGTCGACTGCCTGTGGGTGCCGCCGTTCTTCCCCTCGCCGCTGCGCGACGGCGGGTACGACGTGGCCGACTACAACGGGGTCCTGCCCGCGGTCGGCACGATCGAGGACTTCCAGACCTTCCTGGACGAGGCGCACGCCCGCGGCATCCGCGTGATCATCGACTTCGTCATGAACCACACCAGCGACCAGCACCCGTGGTTCCAGGCCAGCCGCAGCGACCCGGACGGGCCGTACGGCGACTTCTACGTGTGGTCCGACACCGACGAGCTCTACCAGGAAGCCCGGATCATCTTCGTCGACACCGAGCCGTCGAACTGGACGTGGGACCCGGTGCGCCAGCAGTACTACTGGCACCGCTTCTTCCACCACCAGCCCGACCTCAACTTCGACAACCCGGCCGTGCACGACGCGATGATCGACGCGCTGCGCTTCTGGCTGGACATGGGGCTGGACGGCTTCCGGCTCGACGCGGTCCCCTACCTCTACGAGCGCCCCGGGACCAACGGCGAGAACCTCCCCGAGACCCACGACTTCCTCAAGAAGGTCCGCCGGGTCGTCGACGAGGAGTACCCCGGCCGGGTGCTGCTGTGCGAGGCCAACCAGTGGCCGCAGGACGTCGTGGAGTACTTCGGCGACTTCGCGTCCGGTGGCGACGAGTGCCACATGGCCTTCCACTTCCCCGTCATGCCGCGCATCTTCATGGCGGTGCGCCGGGAGTCGCGATACCCGATCTCGGAGATCCTCGAGCAGACACCGCGCATCCCCGACAACTGCCAGTGGGGCATCTTCCTGCGCAACCACGACGAACTGACCCTGGAGATGGTCACCGACGAGGACCGCGACTACATGTGGCAGGAGTACGCCAAGGACCCGCGGATGAAGGCCAACATCGGCATCCGACGGCGACTGGCGCCGCTTCTGGACAACGACACCAACCAGATCGAGCTCTTCAACGCGCTGCTGCTCTCGCTGCCCGGCTCCCCGGTCCTCTACTACGGCGACGAGATCGGGATGGGCGACAACATCTGGCTCGGTGACCGCGACGGCGTCCGCACCCCGATGCAGTGGACCGGCGACCGCAACGCCGGGTTCTCCTCGGCCAACCCGGGTCGCCTGGACCTGCCGGTCGTGCAGGACGCGATCTACGGCTACGAGTCGGTGAACGTCGAGGCGCAGATGGAGAACCCCTCCTCGCTGCTGCACTGGACGCGCCGGATGCTCGCGGCCCGCCGCCACCACCCGGCCTTCGGGCTCGGGGAGTTCCACGACCTCGGCGGCTCCAACTCCTGCGTGCTGTCCTACGTGCGCGAGTGGACCGACCCGGAGACCGGCGAGGAGGACGTCATCCTCTGCGTCAACAACCTCTCCCGGTTCCCCCAGCCCGTCGAGCTCGACCTGCGCCGCTTCGAGGGCCGGCGCCCGGTGGAGCTGCTCGGCAACGTCCCGTTCCCCACGATCGGCGAGCTGCCCTACCTGCTGACCCTGGCCGGCTACGGCTTCTACTGGTTCCGGCTGACCGCGCTCGAGCACCTCGAGGAGGACCAGTTGCTGTGACCTCTTCCGAGCACACCCCAGAGACCACGCCGGAGACCACCGGCCCGGGCCTGAGCCTGGCCTCGGACCACCTGGACCGCCAGGTGCTGGCCGACTACCTCGTCCGCACCCGCTGGTTCGGGGGGAAGGGCCGCCCCTTCACCGTCACCGGCGTACGCCGCATCGGGGAGGTCCCCGGTGACCCGACCGTCGAGCCCCGCGTGGCGCTGCACCTGGTCGAGCTGACCTACTCCGACGTGCCTGCGGGCGCCGTCGACGAGGTCGAGCGCTACCAGGTGCCGTTGTCGCTCTACGCCGAGGCCGAGTCCCGCCTCGACCACGCCTTCGTCGGCTGGTGGGAGGAGCCGGGCCTCGGGTGGGTGCACGCCTACGACGCCCTGCACGACCGCGAGGCGATGGCCCGGTGGCAGCACGCGTTCCACGCCGCGGCCGCCGAGCCGGGCGGCAACCTCGTCGACCACCACAGCTCGCTGGCCTTCCACCGGCTGCCCGGCCACGACCTCGACCTGACCGCGCACTCGACGCTGTTCTCCGGCGAGCAGTCCAACTCCTCGGTGGCCTTCGGGGAGGACGCGCTGCTCAAGGTGTTCCGCAAGGTGACGGCCGGGGTCAACCCGGACGTGCAGGTCCACGAGGTCCTCAGCCGTGCGGAGTCCCCCGACGTCGCGCACCTCTTCGGCTGGGTCGACTGGGTCGACCCCGACTCCGTGGACCCCGACGACCCGGAGTCCGGCGAGGTGGTGCAGCTCGCGATGCTGCAGCAGTTCCTCCGGACCGCCTCCGACGGGTGGGACCTCGCCCTGGCCAGCGTCCGCAACCTCTTCTCCGACCCCGAGCTGCACGCCTCGGCCGCGGGCGGCGACTTCGCCGGCGAGGCCACCCGGCTCGGGCTGACTCTGCGTGCCGTGCACGACCTGCTCGTCGAGCACTTCGGTGAGAGCGACGTGCCGGCCCGCGAGATCGCCGAGCGGATGGGGGACCGGCTCCCCGCCGCCGTGGCCGCGGCGCCCAAACTGGCCCCGCACCGCGAGGCCCTCGAGCGGCTCTTCGACCGCGTCGCCGCGCTAGGGGAGGTCGCGGTCCACCGCGTCCACGGCGACCTGCACCTCGGCCAGACCCTGCGCACCTCGCTGGGCTGGAAGATCGTCGACTTCGAGGGCGAGCCGGCCAAGCCGCTGGCCGAGCGCCTGCTGCCCGACTGCCCCTGGCGCGACGTCGCCGGCATGCTGCGCTCCTTCGACTACGCCCCGCGGGTCGTCGAGCGCACCTGGGCCGAGGACGACCCCGACGGCGCCGAGGTGCGCGCCGCCAAGGCACAGGAGTGGGCCAACCGCGCCAAGAACCACTTCCTCGTCGCGTACGCCGGCGGCGACATCAGCCCCGAGCAGCGCACGCTCGTGGAGGCCTACGTCGCCGACAAGGCCGTCTACGAGACCGTCTACGAGACCCGCAACCGGCCGACCTGGGTGGAGATCCCGCTGCAGGCCGTGGCCGAGATCGGAGCCGCATGACCACCTCCAGCACTCCCCCGTCCGGCCACGACCCGGGCCCCCGCCCGGTCCCCGTCGAGGAGCTCGACCAGCTCGTCCGCGGCGAGCACGGCCACCCGCACGCCGTCCTCGGCCCGCACCTGCACGACGGTGCCGTCACGGTCCGCGCCCTGCGCCCGTTGGCCTCGCGGGTCAGCGTCACCGGCGACTTCGGCGAGGTGGCGCTCACCCACGAGCACGAGGGTGTCTGGGTCGGTGTCCTCCCGGTCGCCGAGGTCCCCGACTACCTCCTCGCCGTCGCCTACGACGGCGAGCCGCTCGTCCTGGAGGACCCCTACCGCTTCCTCCCCACCCTCGGCGAGGTCGACCTGCACCTGGTCAACGAGGGACGCCACGAGCAGCTGTGGACCGTCCTGGGCGCCCACGTCCGCACCTACGAGGGCGGCGACGGGCGGGCGATCGAGGGCACCTCGTTCGCGGTGTGGGCGCCGTCCGCCCGCGGGGTCCGGCTCACCTGCGACGCCAACTCCTGGGACGGTCGGGCGCACCCGATGCGGCAGCTCGGGACGTCGGGCGTGTGGGAGCTGTTCGTGCCCGGCGTCGGGTCGGGGACGGCGTACAAGTTCGCGATCCTGGGCCAGGACGGCCACTGGCGCGAGAAGGCCGACCCGCTGGCGCAGTGGGCCGAGCCGCCCGCGAGCACCGCCTCGAAGGTCTTCGCCTCCGACTACACCTGGGGCGACGAGGAGTGGATGACCACCCGCGCCGACACCCCGCCGGTCAGCGCCCCGATGAGCGTCTACGAGCTGCACCTCGCGTCGTGGCGCCGCAACTACGACGGCAGCACCTGGTCGTGGGACCAGCTGGCCACCGACCTGGTCGCCTACGTGCAGGACCTCGGCTTCACCCACGTGGAGCTGATGCCGGTGATGCAACACCCCTTCGGCGGCTCCTGGGGCTACCACGTCACCTCCTACTTCGCCCCGGACAGCCGCTTCGGCGACCCCGACGGCTTCCGCCTGCTCGTCGACCGGCTGCACCAGGCCGGCATCGGCGTGATCCTGGACTGGGTCCCGGGCCACTTCGCCACCGACGAGTGGGCGCTGGCCCGCTTCGACGGCACCCCGCTCTACGAGGACCCCAACCCCCAGCGCGGCTGGCACCAGGAGTGGGGCAGCCACATCTTCAACTTCGGCCGCCCCGAGGTGCGCAACTTCCTCTTCGCCAACGCGGTCTACTGGTGCGAGGAGTTCCACGTCGACGGCCTGCGCGTCGACGGCGTCGCCTCGATGCTCTACCTCGACTACTCCCGCAAGGACGGCGAGTGGTCGCCGAACAAGTACGGCGGCCGGGAGAACCTCGAGGCGGTGCAGTTCCTCCAGGAGATGAACGCCACCGTCTACCGCCGCGTCCCCGGCGTCGTGACGATCGCCGAGGAGTCCACCTCCTGGCCCGGCGTCACCAAGCCGACCGACGCCGACGGCCTGGGCTTCGGCTTCAAGTGGAACATGGGCTGGATGCACGACTCGCTGACCTACATGGCCCACGAGCCCGTGCACCGCGCCTACCACCACGGCGAGATGACCTTCTCCCTGGTCTACGCCTGGTCGGAGAACTTCGTGCTGCCGATCAGCCACGACGAGGTCGTCCACGGCAAGGGCTCGCTGCTGCGCAAGATGCCCGGCGACCGGTGGCAGCAGCTGGCCAACCTGCGCGCCTACCTGGCCTTCATGTGGGGTCACCCGGGCAAGCAGCTGCTCTTCATGGGCGCCGAGCTCGGCCAGGAGTCGGAGTGGGCGGAGTCCCGCGAGCTGGACTGGTGGCTGCTCGACCACCCCGAGCACGCCGGTGTGCACCGGCTGGTGCGCGACCTCAACCGCACCTACGCCGACTCCGGCGCCCTGTGGGCCCAGGACCACTCCCCCGACGGCTTCGCGTGGATCGACGCCAACGACGCGGGACGCAACGTGTTCTCCTTCGTGCGCCGCGCGCCCGGGCACCCCGACGTGGTGTGCGTGTCGAACTTCTCCGCGGTGCCGCACCACGGCGTGCGGGTCGGCTTCCCGTCGGCCGGTGAGTGGACCGAGGTGCTCAACACCGACGCCGAGGCCTACACCGGCTCCGGGGTCGGCAACTTCGGCGCCGTGACCGCCGTCGAGGGCGACCACCACGGCCACCCGGCCCACGCCGAGCTCAGCCTGCCGCCGTTGGGCACCGTGTGGTTCAGGGCCGCCCGCTGACGGTGGTCGAGCAGCGAGGAGCGCCAGCGACGAGCGGGCGTCGAGACCACCGGCCGCCCTCTAGGGTGGCCGCATGACCCAGCAGCCGACGACGACGCGCAGCACCGTCGCCGACGGGGTGGCCCGCCTGGTGTGGCCGCCCGGCGAGCCGATCGACAACGTGCGCCGCGAGCTGGCGCGGGCGCTGGTCACCCACGCCCGGGTCGAGGCCCACGTCGACCCCGACGACACCGAGGGGCAGCGGATCGCGACCTGGGCGGGCATGCAGCGTGAGGGCGTGATGCGCGGCGTCACGGTCGACGGTACGCCGGTGGACCGCATCGTCTACGCACGGTTGGCGACCGACCGCCCGGTCGACGAGCCCGGCTCGTTCCGGGCGTTGCTCAACTCCTTCCTGCCCCGCAAGCGCGCCATCAGCCAGATGCTGGTGCGCGACACCAAGCAGCGGGTGCTGCTGTGCCAGCTGACCTACAAGACCGACTGGGACCTCCCCGGCGGCGTCGTCGAGGTCGGCGAGTCGCCGATGGTCGCGGTGGCCCGCGAGGTCGAGGAGGAGCTGGCGCTGCAGATCCCGGCCGGCCCGCTGCTGCTGACCGACTGGCTGCCGCCGTGGGGCGGCTGGGACGACGCGCTGTGCCTGGTCTTCGACGGCGGCGAGCACGAGCCCGCGATCCTGGACCGGGTGGTCAAGCAGGCCCGCGAGATCCGCTCAGCGCGCTTCTGCACCCTCGACGAGGTCGACGAGCTCTGTGCCGACTTCACCGCCCGTCGGGTCCGCGCCGCGCTCGCGACCCTCGCCGGCGAGGGATCGGCCTACACCGAGAGCGGCCGCTGACCCCGGCGCTCGACGGGGCGGACGCAGCGCCACCAGCACGCCGACCACCAGCAGCAGCCCGCCGCCCGCCTCCCCGGCGGTCGGCACGTCGCCGAGCAGGGCCCAGGCAGCCGTCATCGCGACGACCGGTGCCAGCAGCACCCACGGCACCACCGCGGCCGAGGGGTTGCGCGCCAGCAGCGTGTTGAAGATGCCGTAGCCCAGCAGGGAGGCGATCCCCGCGGTGTAGAGCGTGGCGAGCAGCGCCGCCCCGTCCACCGCGGCGAGCCCCTCGAGGACGGCGGTCGGGCCATCGACCACCAGGGCGAGGGCCATCACGGGGACCGGGACCACCAGTCCCGACCACACCGTCAGCGACAGTCCGCCCGGCACCCGCGCCGCGCGGGAGACCACGTTGCCGATGCCCCAGGACAGCGCGCCCATCAGGCACAGGCCCAGCCCCACCAGGGGCACGTCGCCTCCCCTGCCGAGCGCGACGACGAGAAGTCCCACGACACCGAGGGCGACGCCGATGCCCTGGGTCACGGTCGGCCGCTCCCGCAGGACGCCGGCGGCGATCACGATCGTGAACACGACCTGCGCCTGCAGCACCAGCGCGGCGATGCCGGGCGGCAGGCCGACCCCCATGGCGACGTACAGGAAGCCGAACTGACCCGCGGACATGAACAGCCCGACCGCCGCGAGCACCCGCCACGACACCTGCGGCCGCGGCACCAGGAAGACCGCCGGGAGCACCACCGCGACGAAGCGCAGCGCCAGGAAGACCAACGGCGGCACGTCACCCATCCCGAGGTCGATGGCCAGGAAGTTCAGGCCCCACAGGGTCGCCACGAGGGCGGCCAGGACGTTGTCTCGACGGCTCACCGCTCCAGCCTGGAGCACCGGATCATGCAGCACCAGCGACTATTGCTGAGCCATACCGTGAAGCGTTGCTGCATGGTTCTGCGACGATGACCTCATGCTCGACCTTGACGCCCTGTCCTCGCTCCGAGCCGTCGCCGACCACGGCTCGGTCAGTGCCGCGGCTGCCGCGCTGGGCTTCACGCCCAGCGCGATCAGCCAGCAGGTGAAGCGGCTCGAGCGGCAGACCGGCGTCGCGCTGCTGGAGCGGGTCGGGCGCGGCGTCATCCTCACCGGCGCCGGGCGACACCTGGTCGACGAGGGCGGCCGTCTGCTGACCGACCTCGAGCGCCTCGAGAGCGGCCTGCACCGGCTCTCGGGCGACGTGACGGGGCACGTGCGGCTGGCCGCCTTCTCCACGGCCATGCGCGGGCTCGTCGCACCCCGGCTGGGCGAGCTGCGAGGGCGACATCCCGACCTGACCTTCTCCCTGACCGAGACCGAGCCCTGGGACACGGTGGAGATCGTGGCCGCCGGCCGGCTCGACATCGGGGTCGTGCACTCCTGGGGTGACGTGCCGCTGCACGTCCCCGACCACCTTGCGCGCACCGTCGTGGCGCGGGACGTCGCCGACGTCGTCGTCCGCGAGGACCACCCGCTCGCCGGCCGGGACCGGGTGACCCCGGCCGACCTGGTCGACGAGGGTTGGATCGCCACCCCCGACGGCACGATCTGCCGTCAGTGGCTGCACCGGATGTACGTCGGGACCGGCCGCAGCCCGCGGATCGCGCACGAGTCCCTCGAGTACGCCTCCCACCTCGCCCTCGTGCACGCCGGCCTGGGGATCGCCCTGGTCCCCCGTCTGGGCCGCGGACGGATCGAGGCGCCGCTCACCACCGTCCTCGCCACCGACCCCGTCCCGACGCGCGAGGTCGTGGCGGTCCACCGCCGCTCGATGGCCGCCTCCCCCGCCCTCCAGGCGGTCCTGGCCGCGCTGACCGACTGACCCGACCGACTGAACCGATCGGAGTCGTGCCCCTGAGCGGGCGCTATCCCGCCCACGGCACCCCGGTCGCGGGCCAGCACCTCGGCCCGGGCCGCACGGTCCATCCCCCGGGCCTCCAGGGCGCGCGAGACGAGCTCGGCGGCGAGCAGACGGCCCGACACCGCGACGCCGAGGACGAGGCCGACCGCCGTCCCGACCACCGGCAGCAGGCCCAGCACGAGCACCCCGACGCCCAGCAGCAGACCGGTCCCCGCCAGCACGAGGCCGTCCACGGCCGAGCGCCAGAAGCCCGGGCCCGCGTCGGGGACGTCCCCACCCAGCATCCGCTCGGTCTCCGCCCAGATCCGGGCGTAGAACGGGTCCCCCAGCGTCAGTGCGAGGGCGGTGAAGGTCATCGACGCCACCATGAGGAACCCCACGACCACGAGCAGGCCCAGCGCCACCCGCACCAGCGCCCGCGCCCCGGTGGCCCAGTCGGCGGCGAACGGCGTCGCCCAGGCGACGAGGTCGCCGACCTGCAGCAGCAGGACGACGAGGCCGCCCACCACCAGGAGCAGGACCAGCAGCGCCGGCACCATCCCCAGGAGCATCAGCCCCGGACGGGTGCGCCAGAGCCCGAGGCCGCGCAGGAGGTAGCCCGGGCCGCGCACCGGCGGACTCAGAACAGCGCCGAGGCGAGGGCCCGCCGTCCGTTGAGGACCCGGGGGTCGTCGTTGCCGACGGCGGCGAAGAGACCCAGCAGGTGGTCGCGGGCCCGCTCGCGCTCCTTGTCCGACGTACGCCGCACGAGCTCCACCAGCCGGACGAAGGCGTCCTCGACGTGGCCGCCGAGCATGTCGAGGTCGGCGCAGAGGGTCTGGGCGTCGATGTCGTCGGGGTCCGCGGCCGCGGCGGCGCGGGCCGCCTGCAGGTCGACGCCCTGGGTGCGCTGGAGCACCTTGGCCATCGCCAGGCCGGCGACCGCCTCGCTGTCGGCGGGGTTGGCCGAGACCAGATTCTGGTACTCCTCGACCGCGCGGTCGATGTCGCCCGCGGCGAGCGCGTCCTGGGCGGGGGCGTAGCGCGGGTCGAGCCCCGGCTCCTCGCCCTCCTCGGTCGCGGGTGCCGCAGCGCGCGGCTGGTGCCGGCCGGTGACGCCGCCGGCGGTGAGCTGCTGGGCCAGCTGGTCGAGCAGACCGCTGATCTCCTCGGGTCCGAGCACGTCCTGGGCGATCGGCTGCGGGCGACCGTCGAGCACCGCCATGAGGTAGGGGATCGACTGCAGCTGCACGGCCTGCGCGATCGCCGGGGTGGCGTCGACGTCGACCAGCGCGGCGAGGAAGCGGCCCTCGTGGGCGTCGACCGCCGAGGCGAGGTCGCGGGCCATCTGCTCGCTCTCGGGCAGCCGGCTGGCGGAGTAGAACGCCAGCAGGACCGGAGCGGTCATCGAGGACTCGATGACCTGCTGGAAGTTCTCCTCGGTGACGGTGAGGGAGTACGCCGAGCCGCCACCGCCGCCCGCGGACGAGGCCTGACCGCCGGAGGACGGCGCTGCCGGGGCCGGCTTCTTCAGCGCCGAGAGGTCGATGGCACCGGGGCGGGAGAACGGCTGCTGCGTCATGGCGCCAATCCTAGGAAACCGGCACCGGCCCGGCGGGTGGGGGCCTGCGCCGCGGGACGGCCGGGCTCGCCGGGCACGCCGGGCACGCCGGGCTCACGCGAGCCCGAGCGCCACCGCCTCCTCCCACAGCTCCTCGCGCACCCGGGGGTGGGCGGCGTGCTCGATGAGGTGCCGGGCCTGGGTGCGCTCGTCCTGGCCGGCGAGCTCGGCGGCCCCCTGCTCGGTGAGCACGGCCGTGACCTGGAAGGAGGTGACCGGCTCGTCGACCATCGGGACGATCGTGGAGCAGTCGGCCTTGGGGTGCCACGAGCGCAGCGCCATCAGCGCCTGGCCGCCCCGGCTGTGCAGGGCACCGACGATGAAGTCGGTCTGCCCGCCGAAGCCGGAGTGGATCCGGGCGTGGATCCGCGAGGCGTTGGCCTGGCCGAAGAGGTCGACCTGCAGCGCGGTGTTGATGCTGGTCATGCCCGGGTTGCGCGCGATCAGTCCCGGGTCGTTGGCCGTCTCGGTGCGGATCATCTGCACCCGCGGGTTGCGGTCGACCCAGGCCAGCAGCTCCGGGGAGCCGAACAGGAACGACGCCTGTACCGGCACGTCGCGGTCGAGCGCCCCCGCCTGCTCCAGCGCCAGCACCGAGTCGGAGAACATCTCGGTCCACACCCGCAGCCCGCGTCGGCCGGTCAGCCCCCGCAGCGCCGCGTCGGGCACCGCGCCGATGCCCGCCTGCAGCGTGGCGCCGTCGCCGACCCGGGCCGCCACCTGCGCGCCGATCGCGGCGGCCTCGGCGTCGATCCCGCCTGCACCGGACGGCCCCGCCACCGCGGGCTCCTCGGCCTCCACGAGCACGTCGATCGACGCCAGGTCGAGCTCCGCGTCGCCGTACGTCCAGGGCACGCGGTCACTGACCTGCGCCACCACCCGCCCACCGCGGGCGCGCGCCGCCTCGACCGCCGCCGGCAGCACATTGACCTCGGTGCCCAGCGACACCCTGCCGTCGCGGGGCCGCGTGGTGTGCAGCAGCACGAGGTCCGGCGGCTGCGTCGTGGTGAACAGCCGGGGCACCAGCGACAGCCGCGAGGGCGTGTAGCGCAACCGCGGGCTGCGCCGCATGCCCGGGCCGACGAACGGCGTCTCGTAGGTGACGCCGTCACGGTCGGGCACGCCGCGCTGGGCGTTCAGCACCCACAGCCGGTACGACGCCAGCGACTCGTCCACCAGGCCGAGCAGCGTCCACGGGGTGGCATGGTTGCCGGTCACCACCACACGGGGCTCGTCGGGCAGTCCGGACAGCAGGGCGGGCAGGTCCACAGCCCCATTGGAGCAGAGCCGGCCCCGACCCACCTGCGGTTCAGTCCCCGAGCAGCGCGTCGGCCGCGGCGTACGGGTCCTGCTCGCCGGCGGCGACGGCCTCGGCCAGCCGGTCCAGCGCGGAGTGGTCGCCCAGCTCCCAGCGCGCGCGGAGCGCCGCGACGGCCACCGCCTCGACCTAGGCCCGCGCGCGCCGCGCGCGCCGCGCGGCGAGCTGACCGGTCTCCTCGAGCCAGGCACGGTGCTGCTCCAGGCCCTCGACGACGTCGTCGACGCCCTGTCCGGTCTGGGCGACGGTCGCCAGGATCGGGGGCTGCCAGGCGTCGGCGGCCCGCTCGGTCAGAGCCAGGCCGGACCGCAGATCACGTCGCAGCCGGTCGGCCCCGTCGCGGTCGGCCTTGTTGACGACGTAGAGGTCGCCGACCTCGAGGATGCCGGCCTTCGCGGCCTGGATGCCGTCGCCCATCCCGGGCGCCAGCAGGACCATCGTGGTGTCGGCGAGCCCGGCGACCTCGACCTCGCTCTGGCCGACGCCGACGGTCTCCACCAGCACCACGTCGAAGCCGGCTGCGTCGAGCACGCGCACGGCCTGGGGCGTGGTGAACGAGAGCCCGCCCAGGTGCCCCCGGGACGCCATCGAGCGGATGAAGACACCCTCGTCGGCGGCGTGGTCCTGCATCCGGATGCGGTCGCCGAGCAGCGCGCCGCCGGAGAACGGCGAGGACGGGTCGACCGCGAGCACGCCGACCGTGCGGCCGGCCGCGCGCAGGGCGCCGATGAGCGCGTTGGTCGAGGTGGACTTCCCGACACCGGGGGCACCGGTCAGGCCCACCACGTGCGCACGGCCGGTGTGCGGCGCGAGCGCCGCCATCACCGGCCGCAGGAGGGGCGACTCGTCCTCGACGAGCGAGACGAGCCGGGCGACGGCCCGGGCCTGGCCGGCGCGTGCGCGCTCGACCAGGTCCGGGACCGCCGCGGGGTCAGTTCGACGGGACACGCACGATCAGGGCGTCGCCCTGGCCACCGCCACCGCACAGCGCGGCCGCACCGGTGCCGCCGCCCCGGCGCTTGAGCTCGAGCGCGAGGTGCAGGACCACGCGGGCACCGGACATGCCGACCGGGTGACCCAGGGCGATCGCGCCGCCGTTGACGTTGACCTTCTCGTCGGGCAGGCCGAGGGCCCGCGCGGAGGCGATGCCGACCGCGGCGAAGGCCTCGTTGAACTCCACCAGGTCCAGCGACGAGGGCTCGATGCCCTCCTTCGCGCAGGCCTTCGCGGTGGCGTTGGCCGGCTGCAGCTGCAGGGTGGAGTCGGGGCCGGCGACCATGCCGTGCGCGCCGATCTCGGCCAGCCACTCCAGGCCCAGCTCCTCGGCCTTGGCCTTGCTCATCACCACGACGGCGCAGGCACCGTCGGAGATCTGCGAGGAGGTGCCGGCGGTGATGGTGCCGTCCTTGGCGAAGGCGGGGCGCAGCCCGCCGAGGCTCTCGGCGGTGGTGTCGCCGCGCACGCCCTCGTCGGAGGAGACGACGACCGGGTCGCCCTTGCGCTGCGGGATGGAGACGGGGACGACCTCGTCGTCGAAGACCCCGTTCTTCCAGGCCTCGGCGGCCTTCTGGTGCGAGGCCGCGGCGAAGGCGTCCTGCTCCTCACGGGTGAACTTGTCGGTCGCGGCGTTGCACGCCTCGGTCAGCCCGCCCATGGCCTGCTGGGTGGCCTGGTCGAACAGCGCATCGTAGGCCATCGAGTCGACCAGCGCGGTGTCGCCGTACTTGAAGCCCTCACGCGACTTCGGCAGCAGGTGCGGAGCGTTGGTCATCGACTCCATGCCGCCCGCGACGATGATGTCGGCCTCGCCGGCGCGGATCATCTGGTCGGCGGTGGCGATGGCGTTGAGGCCCGACAGGCACACCTTGTTGACGGTGATGGAGGGGACCGAGGCCGGCAGCCCACCGGCGAGGCCGGCGGCGCGGGCGGGGTTCTGGCCGGCGCCGGCGAGGATGACCTGGCCCATGATCAGGTAGTCGACCTGCTCGCCGGTGACGCCCGCCTTCTCCAGCGCGCCCTTGATGGCGATCCCGCCGAGGTCGGCGGCCGAGAAGCTCTTGAGCCCGCCGAGCAGGCGGCCGATCGGGGTGCGCGCCCCGGCGACGATGACGGTTCCGGACATGGGGTTCTCCTCCAGTGCTGGGTGGGCCGGCGCGGGACGAGGGCCGCGGGCGCCGGGCCGGGACCCGGTCAGGCTACCCACGAGTCACCTCCGCGGCGAGGGGCGTCCGTCCTGCCGGTCGTGAGGCACATGTCACAACCTGGGCGGGTGCGTTGTGGCTGCAACGTCCGGCGTACGACGATGCGGCCATGAGCACTCCCCTCGACATCCCCAGCCACCTGTTCACCGCCATCGACCACGTCGGGATGGCCGTGCCGGACCTCGACGAGGCGATCGCCTTCTACCGCGACACCTTCGGGATGACGCTGGCCCACGAGGAGACCAACGAGGAGCAGGGCGTGCGCGAGGCGATGATGGCCGTCGGCGACTCCGGCTCCTGCGTCCAGCTGCTCGCGCCGCTCTCGGAGTCCTCCACGATCGCCAAGTTCATCGACCGCAACGGCCCCGGCTGCCAGCAGATCGCCTACCGCGTCACCGACGTGGAGAAGGTCGCCGCGATCCTGCGCGAGCGCGGGCTGCGGATGCTGTACGACGCCCCCAAGCGCGGCACGTCCGACAGCCGCATCAACTTCGTGCACCCCAAGGACGCCGGCGGCATCCTGGTGGAGATCGTCGAGCCGAACCCGGCCGCCGCGCACTGATCCCGTGCCCGGTCGACCGCCCACCGCGGCACGGATCGTGCCGTGCATCACAGGGGGTGGCCGCGAGATGACTCTTCCCGGCACTGTTACCCACCAGTAATCTTCCGCGCGGGGCGTCCGCCCCGACTGACTCCCGACCAGACCAGGAGCCACCCGTGCAGCACATCCTCGATGCGATCCAGGCCGGCCAGACCGGCGACGCGACCTCGGAGGACTTCGCGAGCCTCGCCCTCCCCGAGTCCTACCGCGCCGTGACGGTGCACAAGGACGAGGTCGACATGTTCGAGGGCGTGGCCTCTCGCGACAAGGACCCCCGCAAGTCCCTCCACGTCGAGGACGTCGCCCTCCCCGAGCTCGGCCCGGGCGAGGCGTTCGTCGCGGTCATGGCCTCGGCGATCAACTACAACACCGTGTGGACCTCGATCTTCGAGCCCGTCTCCACCTTCGGCTTCCTCGAGCGCTACGGCCGGCTCTCCGAGCTCACCAAGCGCCACGACCTGCCCTACCACGTGGTCGGCTCCGACCTCGCCGGCGTCGTGCTCAAGACCGGCCCCGGCGTCACCCAGTGGCAGCCCGGCGCCGAGGTCGTGGCGCACTGCCTCTCGGTCGAGCTCGAGGACCCGGCCGGTCATGACGACACGATGATGGACCCGCAGCAGCGCATCTGGGGCTTCGAGACCAACTTCGGCGGCCTGGCCCACATCGCCCTGGTCAAGTCCAACCAGCTGCTGCCCAAGCCGGCCCACCTCACCTGGGAGGAGGCCGCCTCCCCCGGCCTGGTCAACGCCACCGCCTACCGCCAGCTGGTCTCCAAGAACGCCGGCCAGATGAAGCAGGGCGACAATGTGCTGATCTGGGGCGCCTCGGGCGGCCTCGGCGGCTTCGCCACGCAGTACGCCCTCAACGGCGGTGCCAACCCCATCTGCGTGGTCTCCAACGAGGAGAAGGCCAAGATCTGCCGCTCCATGGGCGCGGAGATGATCATCAACCGCTCCGAGGAGAACTGGAAGTTCTGGAACGACGACAACACCGCCCAGAACCCCAAGGAGTGGCAGCGCCTGGGCAAGAAGATCCGCGAGCTCACCGGCGGCGAGGACATCGACATCGTCTTCGAGCACCCCGGCCGCGAGACCTTCGGTGCGTCGGTCTACGTGACCCGCAAGGGCGGCACCATCACCACGTGCGCCTCGACCACGGGCTTCATGCACGAGTACGACAACCGCTACCTGTGGATGAACCTCAAGCGCATCGTCTCCAGCCACTTCGCCAACTACCGCGAGGCCTACGAGGCCAACCGCCTCATCGACCAGGGCAAGATCCACCCCACCCTGTCCAAGACCTACACGCTCGACGAGGTCGGCCAGGCTGCGCTGGACGTGCACCACAACAAGCACCAGGGCAAGGTCGGCGTGCTGTGCCTGGCGCCCGAGGAGGGCCTGGGCGTGCGCGACGAGGAGAAGCGCGCGAAGCACCTCGACGCGATCAACCGGTTCCGCGGCGTCTGATCCCCCGCCGGGCCCAGGGTCCGGCACCTGCACCACCCGCGAGGGCCGTCGGTCGCACCGACGGCCCTCGCGGCGTCCCTGGCCTCCCTGGCCTCCCTGGCGTCCCCGGCCTCTCCCCCGCCGGGGACGCCTGGAATCTGGGCAAAGATTCAGGTGTCGACGGGTGGGACTGCGGCGGGCGATCCTCGACAATGGGGTCTCACGTCGACCTCCCACGACTGGAAGTAGGTTGTCCCGCATGAGCGACCAGGGCCTGTCCATCTTCGACGAGCAGTCCGGCCAGACCGGCAAGGGCTCTCCCGACGACAAGACCCAGGTGATCCCCGTCGCCCAGGGCGACAAGAGCAGCCAGGGCGGCCAGCCGTCCGGCGCCTCCGGCAACGCCCCCCAGCGCCCCGTCGTGCCCCCCGCGGCACGGCCCGGCGGTGCTCCATCGGCTCCCGCCGCCCCCGGCTTCCCCGTGGTGCGTCGTGGCGGCTACGACACCGCCAGCGTCGACGCCAAGGTCCGCCAGCTGCTGGGCGAGAAGTCCGGTCTGGCGCAGAGCCTGACCGAGTCCGAGCAGCGGGTCGTCGAGCTCGAGGCCGAGCTGGAGCGGGTCCGGACCGAGGTCGCGGAGATGGAGCGACCGTCGTACGCCGGTCTGGGCGGTCGGGCCAGCGCCATGCTCCGGCTGGCCGAGGAGGAGGCCGCCGACGTGCGGGCCGCCGCGCGCCGCGACGCCGACGAGATCCTCAACCAGGCCGAGCGCGACGCCAAGGCGATCAAGGCCGACGCCGCCCGTGAGGCCGAGGACATGCGGATGGTGCAGCTCCAGGAGCTCGAGGAGCACCGCACCCGGTTGCTGACCGACGCCGAGCAGGAGCGGTCGCTGGCCCGCAGCGAGGCCGAGGACCTGCGCGCCGCCGCGAAGCGCGAGGCCGACCAGGTCAAGCTCGCCGCCCAGCAGGAGGCGACCGAGATGCGTCCCTCCGCCCAGCGCGAGGTGGAGAAGGCCCGGGCCGCGGCCGACCGCGAGGTCACCGAGGCCCGCCGCACCCTCGCGGTGGAGAAGGAGCGGCTGGCCCGCGAGGCCTCCGAGCACCACGAGAGCGCGATGGCCGAGACGCAGCGCCTGGTCACCGAGGCCGAGCAGCGCGCCGCCTCCGCGGAGGAGCGCGGCCGCCAGGCCACCGCCTCGGCGACCCAGTACCGCGAGCAGTCCCAGGCCGAGGCCGACGCCCTGCTCCAGCGGGCCCGGCGCGAAGCCGAGCAGATCGTGTCCTCGGCGCAGAAGCAGGCCGAGTCGATCTCCTCGACCGGCACCGCCGAGGCCGAGCGCGAGCTGGCCGCGGTGCGCGCGGAGGTGGAGCGGCTGCAGAAGCGTCGCGACGGCATCACCGCCCAGCTCTCCTCGCTGGCCGACATCGTGTCCGGCTTCGGCAACGACGAGCCCGAGGCCCCTGCCGACGCACCGCAGAACGACGAGTCGTGACGAGCGAGCCCGGCGGGTCCGACGACCAGCGGTCCGCCGGGCCGCAGGACTCGACCGACCCCCGTGACCCCCGTGACCCCCGTGACCCCCGCGACCCCCGCGACACCGTCGCGATGGTCGAGGAGCACGAGCAGGAGGCCACCGACGACGACGCCCACGTGGGGCTCGTCGGCGGACCCGAGCACCTCGGGACACCCGGTCCCCCGCTGGACCGGCGTTCGCCGTTCTACCTCGGCTTCTTCGGCGGCCTGGGGGCGCTGACCGCCTGGTGGCTGGGCACCACGATCCTGGCGATCGGTTCGACGCTGCTGCTGATCGTGGTCTCGCTGTTCCTGGCCGCGGGGCTGCACCCGGCGGTGCTGTTCCTGGAGCGGCGCGGGCTGCGGCGCGGCTTCGCGGTCCTGGCCGTCATCATCGCCGCTCTCGGGGCCCTCACGCTCTTCGTGGTGGCGATCGTGCCGGTCATCGCCGACCAGGTCCGCGCCATCACCGACAACGCGCCCGGCTGGTTCGACCAGCTCCAGCGCAACGAACGGGTGCGCGCGCTCGACGAGGAGTACCAGCTCCTCGACCGCGCCCGCGACTACGTCAGCAACGGCGACTTCCTCTCCGGGCTCTTCGGCGGGGTCCTCGGCTTCGGGCTCGCCCTGGTCGGCGCGTTCTTCAACGCCTTCATCGTGCTGGTCCTGACGCTGTACTTCCTGGCGTCGATGGAGACCACCAAGGGCGCCCTCTACCGTCTGGCCCCCGCCTCGCGCCGTGACCGCGTCAGCCGGCTCGGCGACCGGATCCTCGCCAGCGTCGGCGGCTACGTGTCCGGCGCCTTCATCGTGGCCCTGATCTCGGGGATCTCCTCGCTGGTGTTCCTGTTCGTCATCGGCCTCGGCGAGTACGCCGTGGCGCTGGCCACCGTGGTGGCGCTGCTGGGCGTGATCCCGATGATCGGTGCCACCCTGGGCGCCATCGCCGTCACGGCCATCGGCTTCGCCACCGACGTGCAGACCGGCATCGCCTGCATCGTCTTCTACGTGGTCTACCAGCAGGTCGAGAACTACCTGATCTACCCGCGCGTGATGTCGCGCTCCGTGGACCTGCCCGGGGCCGTCATCGTCATCGCCGCGCTCGTCGGCGCCGCGCTGCTCGGCGTCGTCGGTGCGCTGCTGGCGATCCCCACGGCCGCGGGCATCCTGATGCTGCTGCGCGAGGTCTACGTCCGCCGCCAGGACGTCTCCTAGCGGACGTCCCCCGGACCGGCCGGCCTCACAGGACCGGCTCGGGCCGCTCGGAGCAGCCATGCGGCCACGACCGCAGCCAGGACCTCGGTGAGCGCCACGAACGACGCCAGTCGCGACCCGAGACGCCGGCCGGCGGCGATGCCGGAGGTGTAGGCCACCCCGGCCGTCACCAGGCCGAGCACGAGCACGGGGACCCACCACGCCACCGTCGTACCGGCAGGGCCGGCGTAGGACACCTCGGCCGTGGCGACCCGCATCGGCAGCAGGCCCACGAGACCGAGGAGCGCCAGCGAGGCCGACCCGACGACCAGGCCGCCGGCGGCCAGGGTCAGGGGCGGCAGACCGTTGCCCTCGTCGGCGGAGATCAGGAAGTACGCCGTGGCGCCGATCATCGCACCCAGGGCCCAGGCCACGCCGACCAGGCTGAGGTCGGCGCCGGAGACGACGTCGAGCACGAGCACGAGCCCGACCGCCGCCACCCCTGCGCCGGCCAGCGTGATGGGCCCCGGCCGCTGCCCGTGGCGCAGCCACAGCCACAGCACGACGGCTGCCGGCGCGGTGTACTCGATCAGCAACGCGGGCGCCACCTGCATGTGCTGGACGGCCGAGAAGTAGCAGAACTGCGCCCCGGCCACGGCCAGGACGCCGTAGAGGACGACCACCGTGGCGTTGCGGCGCAGGAGCGCCCAGCGACCGCGCAGCGCGACCAGGCCCAGCGGCAGCACGACCAGCGCGGCGACGCTGACCCGCACGAGCGTCGCGGCGCCAGGCGACCAACCGGTGTCGAGCAGCCCGCGTGCCACCGCCCCGGACAGCCCGAACGACAGCGCGCTGACCAGGGCGAAGGTCAGTCCCGCGGACAGCCGGGAAGCGGACGCACCCGGGCCCGAGACCGGTACGTCATGAGTCAACGTCGTCATGGATCATGACGGTAGGCCGTGCGTAGTAACGTGTCAACGTGGTTTTCGCCCATGACACCGAGATGTCCCTCCAGGCCGCCGTCGAGCTGACCAACACCGCCGGCGACCCCGACACCCTGCTGACCGTGGCGGCGCTCGACGAGTACTACACCGGCTTCGAGTACACCGGTCGCCACGAGCGCACCCGTGCCGAGCTGGAGGAGGTGCGCGCGCTGCGGCCGCGCTTCCGCGAGCTCTTCACGGCCAGTCGCGAAGAGGCGGTCGAGATCGTCAACCACATGCTGGCCGAGGCGGGCGCGGTCCCCCAGCTGGTGCGTCACGACCCCTACGACTGGCACATCCACGCCTGCTCGCCGGACGCACCGCTCGCGACCAGGATCACGGTGGAGACCGCGATGGCGATGGTCGACGTGGTCCGCACCGACGAGATGTCCCGCCTGGGCGTCTGCGAGGACGACGACTGCGACGGCATCGTGCTCGACCTCTCCCGCAACCGGTCGAAGCGGTTCTGCTCGACCACCTGCGGCAACCGCAACGCGGTCGCCGCCTACCGCGCCCGCCAGGCGGGCGAGGCGTAACCGCCAGGGCCCCGGAGCCGTTGAGGGGGCGAACCCGACCCGAAAGGCCCCGATGTCCCGCCTCCGCCGCCTCGCCACGCTCACCTGCGCCGGCCTGGCCCCGTTCGCCCTGGCCGGCTCCGCCACCCCTGCGCCGGCCACCGCGACGGTCCCGCAGTCCACGCCCACTTCGAGCCCCGTGGCCACCGCCGCCGAGGCACTGGCCTCCCCGACCGGCCGCGCCGTGGTGCGCTTCGCCGACGTCCCCAGTCGTGCCCAGCTGCGCGCCCTGCGCGGCCTCGGCCTGACCGTCCGCGGCCTGGACGCCCTGCCGATGGCCGTGGTCCACGGCCCCGCGGCGACCCTGGCCCGCATCGTCCCCGAGGGACTCGGCCTGGACGTGCGGCCCGACGAGGTGCTCGCCTACGCCGACACCGCGTCCTCCGACGTCATGTCCTCCTCCCCCGCCGCGGCGAAGAAGCTGCGCAGCCGGGGCCTGACCGGCAAGGGCGTGACCGTCGGGGTCATCGACTCCGGCTGCGACGGGACCCACCCCGACCTCGCCGACCACATCGTCCACAACGTGGTCCTGCTCAGCCCGGAGTACGCCAACGCCGGCACCTCCCCGGTGCTGCCGATCCCGATGGGCGACACGCCCTACTCCAACACCGACCTCGGCTCGGGCCACGGCACCCACGTGGCGGGCATCGTCGCCGCCGACGGCACCAGCAGCCCCGACCACCTCGGCGTGGCCCCGGACGCCGAGCTGGCGTGCTTCGCCATCGGTGCCGTCATCACGACCACCGCCGTGGTCACCGCCTACGACTACATCCTCGACCAGCCCGACCTGCTCGGCATCGACGTCATCAACAACTCCTGGGGCAACAGCTTCCGGCAGTACGACCCCGAGGACCCGGTCAACGTCGCCACCAAGGCCGTGAGCGACCGGGGCGTGACCGTCGTCTTCTCCGCCGGCAACTCCGGCTCCGGGGACGCCGAGGCGAGCGTCAGCCCCTTCAACCAGGCCCCGTGGGTGATCTCCGTGGCCGCCGGCGACCTCTCCCGCCAGCGCGGCAGCTTCTCCTCCAACGGCCTGGAGCTCGACAACGGCCGAGCAGTCGCGATCGGTGCGGACGGGCACACCGTCCACCGTGGCGACCGGATCGGCCTGACCCAGCCCGACATCATGGCGCCCGGCGTCTCGATCTCCTCCTCGTGCGACAGCACGGGCAGCGTGATCGGGCCCTGCCCCGACCACGGCAACACCTCGGCCTCCGGCACCTCGATGTCCGCACCGCACATCGCCGGCGCGGCGGCCGTCCTGCTGCAGGCCAACCCGAGGCTCACCCCCGCTCAGGTGCAGCTGGCCATGAAGGCGACCGCCAGCCCGGTGCGGACCCCGGACGGGACCATCCTGGGCTCCCACCAGGTCGGCTACGGGCACGTGAACCTCGACCGGGCCGTGACGCTGGTCAAGGGTCGCTCCGGCAAGGCCCTGAAGAAGAGGATCGCCCGGGCCATGCGCACGGCCGACCGCCGCCTCGCACGCCAGGACGACTGGAAGGTCGCGCGCACCGACCAGTGGCAGTCCGACGCCCTGCCGGTCGCCGTCGACCCGCTGCCGTTCTTCGACACCCACGAGCTGAGGGTGGCCAAGAGCACCGACGCGGTGAAGCTGGCCGTGGTCTACCCGACCCCCGGCACCGCCGCGAACCTCGCCGAGGTCACGGCCACCCTGGTCGCCGCCGACGGCACCGAGGTCGGGTCCACCAGCACGGACCTGCTCTTCAGCCACGGCACCGGGTCGGTGCTGCTGGAGGACGTGGCCCCCGGCGACTACACCCTCGAGCTCGGGGGCTACTACGTGTCCGACCCCGACACCCTGGACAGCGACTCCATCAACGGCCGCGTCGTCTTCGTGTCGGCCTCCCAGCTGAAGCGACGCTGAGGCGAGGCACCACTCCGTCGTCCTGACCCGCGGAGGTCCCGCCCCGACCCGGGGCGGGACCTCCGTCATACCCCCCCCGCCGGTTCCGGCCCGCGGTCACCGACGCTGTGCCACCCTGGACGCACGGGGAGCCCGTGTCCCCCATCCCCCACCAGGAGCGCCGTGCCCACGCAGATCCTCGTCGTCGACGACGACCCCGACCTGTCACTGCTGATGGCCCTGTTCCTGCGCAAGCACGGCCACCAGGTCGACACGGCCGCAGACGGACGCGCCGCGCTGGAGAAGATCCGCACGTCGGCACCGGACCTGGTGGTGCTGGACTGGAACATGCCCCATCTCGACGGCCTCGGCCTAGCCGCAGCCGTGCGCGGAGAGCTCGGCCTGACCGGTCTTCCCCTGCTCATGGTCACCGCGATCCCCGACCACGCCCAGGCACTGGCAGGCGGCGTCGACAAGGTGATGGCCAAGCCGTTCACCTCCGCCACCCTCGTCGGCGCGGTCGAGGAACTGCTCACCGCGGCCGGCAGGACCTCCGCCTGAGGGTGGAACGACGACCGGCCCCCGTCTGAGCAGACGAGGGCCGGTGACGCCGGGACCGGACGGTCAGCGAGCGCTGTAGTCGCGGAAGCCGCGCTTGGTCTTGCGACCGAGGTAGCCCGCGGTGACCAGGTGCTCCAGGAGCGGTGCCGGGGCGAAGCCGGGCTCGCGGAACTCCAGGTACAGCTCTCGCTGGATGGCCAGCGACACGTCGTTGCCGACCACGTCGAGCAGCTCGAAGGGGCCCATCGGGAGGGCACAGCCCTGCTTCATGGCGGTGTCGATGTCGTCGGCGGTCGCGTAGTGCGCCTCGAGCATCTTCACCGCGTCGTTGAGGTAGGGGAAGAGCAGCGCGTTGACGATGAAGCCCGCGCGGTCCGTGCACGAGACCGCGACCTTGCCGACCTTCGCGCACAGCGCCCGGACGGTCTCGGTGACCGCGTCGTCGGTGGAGACGGTCGAGACGACCTCGACCAGCTTCATGACGGTCGCCGGGTTGAAGAAGTGCATCCCGATGACGTCCTGCGGACGCGAGGTCACCTTGGCCATCGCGATGATCGGCAACGAGGAGGTGGTGGTGGCCAGGATCGCGCCGGGCTTGCAGATGTCGTCGAGGTTCTCGAACAGCGTGGTCTTGATGGCCAGGTCCTCGGCGATGGCCTCGACCACGATGTCGACCGTGCTCAGGTCGTCGAGCGAGGTGGTGCCGCTGACGCGGGCCAACACCTCGGTCTTCTGCTCCTCGGTGGCGCGGCCACGCTGGATCTGCTTGTCGAAGTTCTTGGTGATGGCCGCGACGACCCCGGCGACCTTCTCCTGCGAGCGACCGACGAACAGCACGTCGTAGCCGGCCTTGGCGAACACCTCGACGATGCCCGATGCCATCGTGCCGGTGCCCACCACGCCGACCTGGGCGATCTCGTGACGCAGCGCCGGAGCCGCGTCGGCGCTGGGCGTCGCCGCGTCGTCGACCACCACCGGGGAGTCGGGCTGCTCGTAGGTGTAGAAGCCACGACCGGTCTTGCGGCCCAGCAGGCCGGCGGTGACCATCTGCTTGAGGATCGGGGTGGGCGCGTGCAGCCGGTCGCGACCCTGGCGGTACATCGTCTCGAGGATCTCGTAGGCGGTGTCGAGGCCGATCAGGTCCAGCAGGGCCAGCGGACCCATCGGGTAGCCGCAGCCGAAGCGCATCGCGGCGTCGATGTCCTCGCGCGATGCGTAGCGCTGCTCGAACATCGAGGCGGCGTGGTTGAGGTAGCCGAAGAGCAGCGTGTTGGCGATGAACCCGGCCTTGTCGCCGCAGACCACCGGGCTCTTGCCCAGCGACCCCAGCAGGGCCTGCACGTCGTCGAGGACGGCCGGCTCGGTCACGACGGTCCGCACGACCTCCACCAGCCGCTGCACGGGTGCGGGGTTGAAGAAGTGGATGCCGACCACGCGGCCGGGCGCGGAGGTCGCGGTGGACAGCTCGGTCACCGACAGGGAGGAGGTGTTGGTCGCCAGGATCGCGTCGGGCGAGACGATGGCGTCGAGGTCGCGGAAGATGGAGACCTTCACGTCCATGGACTCGACGACGGCCTCGACCACGAGGTCGGCGTCGGCGAGGTCCTTCAGGGTCGTGGTGAAGGAGATCCGGCCCAGGAGCGCGTCTGCCTCGTCCTGGGTCAGCTTCTCGCGCGCGACGGCGCGGCCGGTGGAGGCCTCGAGGTGGCGACGGCCGCGGGCCACGCCCTCGTCGTCCTTCTCCACACCGACCACGGCGTAGCCGTGACGGGCGAAGACCTCGGCGATGCCGGCACCCATGGTGCCGAGGCCCACGACACCGATGGTGGTGAAGGTGCGGGCGGTGTCAGGAGTCTCGGGAGCGGTCATGGGCGGCATCATGGCACGGGTCGGGCACCCTGCCTGTGGCCTGGTTCACTGGTCGGTAACTTAGCGGCCGCTCAGGCACGGGATGATCGATCCAAGTGCCGCCTGAGCACCTCGCGGGCACCGCACCGGTCCAGCCCGAGGTCCTGCTCGTGGCGACGGATCCGGGCCAGGTGGGGCGGAGGCGCAGGGTCCTCGGAGAAGCCCAGGCGGCGGTAGAACGGCCCGTTCCAGGGCACGTCGCGGTAGGTGCACAGGGTCAGCGAGTCGTGACCGGCCCACCGGGCCTCCTCGCAGGCGGCGTGCACGAGTGCGGTGCCGACGCCCCGGCGGCCGTGCTCGGGCAGCAGTACCGAGAGCTGCTCGAGGTGGGCGGTGAGGGCCCCGTCGTCGGCGCGGAGCCACAGCAGGTGGGCGAAGCCGACCGGCCCGTCGGCGTACGCCGGGTCGACGGCGACCAGGAGGGCCCCGTCGGCCGCGTCCCTGCTCGTCCCGCTCGGCGCGGGCGCCAGCAGGGCCGGCACGACGGCCTCCCCGAACCAGTCGGCGAAGGGCGCGGCCCCCGAGTCCTCGATGGCGGCGAGGTGCCGCAGCTCGGAGGGCCGCGCCGGGTGGACCGACAGCGTCATCGTCGGACCACCACCGGGCTCACGTGGTCGCACGCTCCTCCACCGGCACCTCGGAGATCTCCCCGCTGCGGATGCCGTCGAGGAAGGAGCGCATCTCCTCGCGCACCTTTGGCAACAGGAGGTAGCAGGCCAGCAGGTTGAAGATCGCGCACACGAACAGCATGGCGTCGGCGAAGCTGAGGACCGACCCCAGGTCCACCACGGCACCGAGCACGGTGAAGAGGCAGAAGACGACCTTGAAGAAGGTCTCGTTGAACGTGCTCTTGCCGACCAGGGAGGTCCAGGCCCGCATCGTGTAGTACGCCCAGGTGATCAGCGTGGAGAAGGCGAACAGGGCCACCGCGAGCGCGAGGACGTTGTCGAAGCCGGGCAGGAAGGTGTCGAAGGAGTCCGAGGTGAGCGTGACGCCCCCGGCACTGTCCAGCCCGCCACCGACCAGCTCGTCGTAGTTGGTGCCGTCGGCCGCGATGACGATGGTCAGCGCGGTCATCGTGCAGATCACCACCGTGTCGATGAACGGCTCGAGCAGCGCCACGAAGCCCTCGCTCACGGGGTGGCGGGTCTTGACCGCCGAGTGGACGATCGGCGCCGAGCCCACGCCGGCCTCGTTGGAGAACGCCGCGCGCTGGAAGCCGATGATGAGGACGCCGATGGCGCCGCCGGTGATGCCCTCGGGAGCGAACGCGCCCTCGACGATACGGCCGATCGCACCGGGCACCTCGGTGGCGTTGATGCCGATGACCAGCAGGCAGGCACCGATGTAGATCGCCGCCATCACCGGCACGAGCTTGGAGGTGACCTTCGCGATGGAGGTGACGCCACCGAGGATGACCACACCCACGAGGAGCGCGAGCACGACGCCGAAGGCGAACGCGGCGCCGCTCGAGGCGAGGAAGGAGTCGTCACCGCCGGTGACGTTGACCGCCTGGGCGTAGGTCTGGTTGGACTGGAAGGCGTTGCCGCCGAGGGCACCGAAGAGGATCAGCGCCACGGCGAAGATGCCCATCGCGACCTTGCCGACGCCGGGGCCGAAGCGCTCGAAGGCGACCGGCATGTAGCGGAACGGCCCGCCGGTGACGGTGCCGTCCTCGTGGACCTCGCGGTAGCGCACGCCCAGGGTGCACTCCACGAACTTGGTGCACATGCCGAGCAGGCCCGCGAGGATCATCCAGAAGGTCGCTCCCGGCCCGCCGACGGTCACCGCGACCGCGACACCGGCGATGTTGCCGAGTCCCACGGTCCCGGACACCGCGGAGGCGAGCGCTTGGAAGTGCGTGACCTCGCCTGGATCGCTCGAGCGGGAGTAGCGACCGCGCACCAGGGCCCACGCCGTGCCCATCGAGCGGAACTGCACGCCCCGGAAGTAGACGGTGAAGACCGCCGCGGCCACCACGAGCCACAGCACGATCAGGGGGAAGGAGTAGTCCCCCAGGGGGACCTCCCAGAAGATCACCGACGTGACGGCGGTCGCGATCGGCTCGAAGGCGTCGTTGATGGCCTTCTCCAGGCTGGGGATGAACGCGCTCTCCGCGTCGGCGGCCAACGGGATCGTCCCTGGGACGGTTCCGAGAATGGTCATAACCCGCCATGCAACACCACCCGTCCGGTCCCCGGACCACCCGGGCGGTTGCCCCCGGGTACCCTCGGGCCGCGTGAGACTCGTCGTCGCGCGCTGCCAGGTCGACTACGCCGGCCGGCTGACCGCCCACCTGCCCATGGCCACCCGGGTGCTGATGATCAAGGCGGACGGGTCGGTCCTGGTCCACTCCGACGGCGGCTCCTACAAGCCGCTGAACTGGATGTCGCCGCCCTGCGCCCTGCGCGAGGGCACCACCGAGGACGGCCAGGTCGAGTGGACGGTGACCGGGAAGACCGACGACACGCTGCGGATCCTCATCGAGGAGGTCCTCCACGACTCCTCGCACGACTTGGGCATCGACCCCGGGCTGCAGAAGGACGGCGTGGAGAAGCACCTGCAGGAACTGCTCGCCGAGCACCCGGCCACGCTGGCCGCCGGGCTCACGCTCGTGCGTCGCGAGTTCCCCACCGCCATCGGCCCGGTGGACCTGATGTGCCGGGACGCCGAGGGGCTCAGCGTCGCGGTCGAGATCAAGCGACGCGGTGAGATCGACGGCGTCGAGCAGCTGACCCGCTACCTCGAGCTGCTCAACCGGGACCCCCTCCTCACCGGCAAGGGGTCGGTGCGCGGCATCTTCGCCGCGCAGGCCATCAAGCCGCAGGCCCGGGTGCTCGCAGAGGACCGCGGCATCACCTGCGCCGTCGTCGACTACGACGCGCTGCGCGGCATGGACGACGACGCCGAGCACCGGCTCTTCTGAGAGCCACCCGCCGTGCTCGTCTACCACGTGGCGACCGCCGCGGACTGGGCCCGGGCCCGCCGCGACGGTGTCCACACCACGTCCACCCGCGGCCGGACCCTGGAGCAGGAGGGTTTCATCCACGCCAGCCGGGCCGACCAGTGGCGTGGCGTGCACGCCCGCTTCTACGCCGACGTCGGCGAACCGCTGGTGCTGCTCGAGATCGACACCGACCGCCTCGGGTGCCCGGTCGTGGAGGAGCCCGGCGAGCCCGGCGGCACCGAGACCTTCCCCCACATCCAGGGCCCTGTCCCGGTGACGGCCGTGCTCAGAGCAGTGCCGGTCGAGGAGGCCCTGGCCGCCACGTCCTTCAGCTCGCTCTTCCTGCGCGAGGTGCTGCGCAACGCGGCGCTCGGGTTCGGCCTCATCGTCCTCTCGGCCATCGGCGCCGTCGCCGTGGGCGGCGTCGACGGCGGGTCGGAGACCCTGGTGGGCGCGGCGGCCGGGCTGGCCGTCGGGCTCCTGCTGATGTGGCTCGTGCTCAGGCGGGGACGCCCGCGGACGTGAGCCGCTGGAGGTTCTTCAGGAACCGACGGAACGCCAGGTCGCACAGCGGGCCGGTCAGCGGGGCGAAGACCTTGGAGGGACCGGCCAGCTCCTGCGCCAGCGTCCAGGTCAGCCGGCACCCCGTGTCCGTCGGCTCGATCCGGTAGTCCTCGAGGAACGCGCTGAGCGCCGACGTCGAGGAGGCGTTGAACCGGAACGCGAGGTGGCGACCCGGCTCCCAGGCGAGGAACTCCTCGTCCCCCACGATCCCACCTCGCATGGTGACCACGCGGGTGGTGCCGACACCGTGCGGCTCCGGCGAGGTGTACTCGACGTCGGTGATGACCGACGCCCAGCGGGGCCAGGTGTCGGCTCGGGCGAGGACCTCGAAGAGCTCCTCGGGGGACAGGGCGATGTCCACGGAGTTGGAGAAGACCGCCGGCGCGGTGTCGAGGTAGTCGAGCTCCACGGGGCGGCAGGGGTGCAGGCGGGTCATCCGGTCTCCTCGATCTCGCTGGGTGCCTCGGGCAGCACCACGCGCACGGTCGTCCCCTCCCCCAGGGTGCTCGTGGCGGTGATGCGTCCACGATGCGCGTCCACGATGGCACGGGCGATGGTCAGTCCCAGGCCGGCGCCCGGCACCTGGTCACGCACGGCGTCGGCGGACCGGAAGAGCCGGTCGAAGATGCGCGGCAGCTCCTCCTCGGAGACGCCCGTGCCCCGGTCCCGCACCTCGAGCCAGACCTCGCCGGCCTCGCGCCCTCCCGCGACGACCACCTCGGTGCCCGGGGGGCTGAACTTCAAGGCGTTGACCACGAGGTTGTCCACCACCTGCGCGAGCCGCAGCGGGTCCCCCTCGACCACCAGGCCGGGGGGCACCTGCACCGACACCGGGACCGACTTCGTCAGCGCGGCCACACCGGCGCCCTCCGCGCACGAGCGGGCGACACTGCCCAGGGACACCCGTTGCGGCTCCTCGACGGTCGTCACGTCGATGGAGGACAGGTCCAGCAGGTCGTTGACCAGGCGCAGCTCGCGACTGGCGTTGCGCTCGATGACCTCGAGCATGCGTCGAGCGGGCGCGCTGATGGCGTCGTCGTCGAGGTCCATCATCAGCTCGACGTAGCCGATGATCGAGGTCAGCGGGGTCCTCAGCTCGTGGGACACCGTGGCGACCAGCTCGTCGCGCAGCCGGTCCGCCTCGCGCTGGAGCCTCAGCCGCTCGGTGATGTCGCGCACTGCGGCGGAGACGAGGATGCCCTCCTCGGTCAGCAGCGGGGAGAGGGAGATCTCGACCGGGAACTCGCTGCCGTCCTTGCGGGCGGCGTACAGCTCGCGTCCCGAGCCCATCGGCCGCACGCCCGGGCGGCCCAGGAAGCCCTCGCGCAGGGCGTGGTGGCCCTCGCGGTACCGCTCGGGCACCAGCGTCTCGATGGGACGCCCGAGGAGCTCGTCGGGCTCGTAGCCGAACAGGTTCACGACCTGGCGGTTGACCAGGACGATCTCGGCGGACTCGTCGACGATCACCATGGCGTCGGGGGCGGCCTCCAGGAGGCTGCGGAACCGCTCCTGCTCCAGGACCCGTGAGGACACGTCACGCACCGTCGCGCAGACGTACGTCGCGTCCTCGGCCGAGACCTTCGCCAGGGAGATCTCCGCGGGGAACTCCGAGCCGTCCGCGCGGGCCGCCGCCAGCTGCAGCAGGCCCATCGGGCGCCCCCCGTGCACGCCCTCGAAGCTGGCCCGTCGTCGAGGGTGGTGCTGACGCACCGCCGCGGGCACGAGCGCCTCGACGGGCTTGCCGACCAGCTCGTCGGGGTGGGTGCCGAAGACCTCGAGGCAGTGGCTGTTGGCGGAGGCGATCAGCCCCTCCTCGTCCACGAGCAGGACCGCGTCGGGGGACGCGTCGACGACCCCTCGCCACAGGGCGGCATCGCCCAGCCGGTCGGTCCCCTCCACGGGTGCCACCCTAGGCGAGGATCGCGCTCCCGGTGAGCGAAGCGACCTCATCCGCGCACCCCCAGCTCAAGGTCACACCCGCCCCGCCGTGGCCGTAGCAGTGCACGACGTCCCCCACCCGCTCGAGGCGCACCCGGGGGCGCACCGGCCGCAGGCCGACGCGGTGCGAGAGCACCCGGGCGCCGGCGAGCTCCGGCACCAGCCGGGTCGCCCGCTCGAGGATCTCCTGCGCCACGTCCGGGTCCGGGGTGCGGCTCCACTCCCCCTCCTGGTCGGTCCCGCCCACGACCACGTCGCGCGAACGAGGCACGACGTACGTCGGCCCGTCGGCGTCGAGGGTCCACCGGTCGATCCCGACCTGGGCGACGCGGACGACCTGCCCCCGCACCGGGACGACGCTGGGGTCCGCTGCGAGGTGCCGGCTGCCGAGACCCGCGCAGTCGACCACCAGGTCCACGCCCGGGGCCCCGGTCGGGAGGGCCGAGAGGTTCAGTCGCGTGATCGTCCCTCCCAGCTGCGCGACCCGGTCCGCCAGCCAGTCGAGGTAGACCGGCATCTCCACGACCGGCGCGGTGAAGGACCACGAGTCGGCGTACCCCGCCGGCACCTCGACGCCGCGACGCAGGTCGGGGACCGCGGCGGCCCACCAGGGCTCACCCGTGCTGCGACGCAGCACCTCGGCTCCCGGCACCATCTCCACGCCGGTCCGCGGCTGCCGGGCCAGCGCGGCGAGCTCGCCGAACGTGCTGGCGGCCCAGCTCGTGACGCGGTCCTGGGGCAGGGCTCGGTAGGGGTACCACAGCGCTGCCGCGACGGCGGACGTCGTCTCCCTTGGCAGGTCCCTGGCCAGGACGTCCACGCGGTGGCCCGCCTCCAGCAGCCGCACCGCGCAGCTGAGCCCGACGACGCCCGCACCGACCACCAGCACCCTGCTCACGGGCGCAGTCTGGCATCCCCACCCGGTCGGACGTGGGCAGGAACACATACCGACAGTTTGTTCGCAAGTGCGCTGTTGACATAGATTCAACGACCATGAGCATCCCCCACCCGCGCTCGACGCCCCCCGTCCGCCGCACGGCACGCACCCTGCTGGCGGGCCTGCTCGTCGGCGCCCTCACCGGCGCCCTCGTCGGGGCGGTCGCCGGCCAGTCCGTCGCGGTCGCCGACCCGCAGCGGGTGATCTCGCGCGAGGTGGTGTTCACGCTGAACAACCACAACGACACCGACGTCCCCTGCCTGGCCGACGGCGAGGTCCACACCGTCGCCGGCCGCCTGGTCGGGCCGCGCGAGGAGGTGCTCGGCCACGCCGGGAGCACCCGGATCAACATCCTGGTCCACGACGCCGGCACCGGCGGCTGGTTCTGGAACCTCCAGGGCGCACGCCGCTACGACTACGCGGGCCAGCTCGCCCGCCGCGGCGAGACCTCGCTGGTGCTCGACCGGCTCGGCTTCGACGCCAGCCCGCTGGCCGATGGCCGCGCGACCTGCCTGGGCGCGCAGGCCACGATGCTCCACCAGGTCGTCCAGCACGTGAAGTCGGGCATCTACGAGTACGTCGAGCGTCCGGGCGCCGCGGTCCCGCACGGCGCCCAGGTCGTGCTGCACGGCCACGGCGTGGGTGCCGCGGTCGCCCAGCTGGAGGCCGCCGAGTTCGACGACGTCGACGGCCTCGTGGTCATGGGGTGGAGCGACGCGGGCGCCTCCACCGACGCCATCACCGAGGCCGCGCGCCAGGGCGTCGAGTGCCTCAGCGACGACTACGTGCCCTACGGCGCCACGCCCGAGGACTTCGTGTCCCTCCTCTTCGCGACGGCTCCCGGCCGGGTGCGCCGCGCGGCGCTCGACCAGCGCAACGACACGCCCTGCGGGGACGTCACCAGCCTGCTCGGGACCGTCGGCGCACTGAACCTCGGCACCCACGCGGTCGAGGCCGACGTGCTGGTCCTCCAGGGCGGAGCCGACGTGCGGCACCGCCACGAGTCCGCGGACACCCAGGCGGGGCGCTACCGCTCGGCGGAGTCGGTGACGGCACGCACCTTCGCGAAGGCCGGGTCCGCGCTGCCGCTGGAGAAGCAGGCCCCGAAGGTGCGCCGCACGGTGCTCCGCTGGCTCGACTCCACCTTCGTGGAGCGCTGAGCAGGAGCGCTGGGCAGGACCGCCGGGCAGGACCTCCGGGCAGGAGCCCTGGGCAGGCGAGGGCTCAGGCGCCGGCGATGCGCGGAGCCGTCGGGTCCTCGCCGCCGTCGCCCTGCTCGCGGGCGACGTACTCCTCGATGTCCTCGACGTCGTCGACGTTGCGCGTGACCACGGCCAGCAGGTCCGACATCGTCGCGACCTCCTCGACCTGCTCCTTGATGAACCACTGCATGAACTGCTCGGAGGCGAAGTCGCTCTCCTCGCGGGCGACGCGCAGCAGGGCGTTGATCTGCTCGCTCACCCGGCGCTCCTGGTCGAGCGCGAGGCGCACGGGCGCCACGACGTCCTCGAAACCGGTGACCGGCGCCTCGACCCCGGGGATCGCGACCTCGGCGTCGGTGTCGAGGAGGTACTGCACCATCATCAGCGCGTGGTCGCGCTCCTCGAGAGCCTGGGCGTAGAAGAAGGCAGCCATCTGCGGCATCGTCAGCGCGTCGTAGTGGACGGCGCAGGCGAGGTACTGGTTGTGGGCTGCGAGCTCGTGGCCGATCTGGGCGTTGAGCTGCTCGATGAAGCGTGCGGCAGGCACGGGCGTCCTCTCCTCAGGCGACCTTCGTCAGGTCCTTCTTGGTGAAGGAGCGGCCGTCGACGCGGACCAGTCTCCTCTTCTTGACCGTGTAGCCGGGCGGCAGGGTGCCTTCCTTGAGCATGCGCAGCGGGCAGCGCCCGCACTTGCTCCGGGACTCGCAGCACTTGGTCTTGGGGAGCTTGACCAGCACGGACTTCTTGCCGTGCTTGTCCTTCCCCTTCTTCTTGCCCACGCGTGCAGCGTAGCAAGAGGTTAGGTATGCCTGCCCTACATCTCAGGAACGGGCCGCCGGGTGCGACCCGCCGGGCTCACGAGAGGCCGTTGGCCCGGCGGATGACCTCGACGATGCCGCCCATGATCTCGGTGAGACCGAAGTCCTTGGGCGTGTAGACCGCGGCGACGCCCAGCTCGACGAGGCGGCGTCCGTCGGACTCGGGGATGATGCCGCCGACGATGACCGGTACGTCGTCCAGCCCGGCCTCGCGCAGTCCGTCGAGGACGGCCGGCACCAGCTCCATGTGGGAGCCGGAGAGGATCGAGAGGCCCACGCAGTGGACGTCCTCGGCGACGGCCGCGGAGACGATCTGCTCGGGCGTGAGCCGGATGCCCTGGTAGACGACCTCGAAGCCGGCGTCGCGCGCTCGCACGGCGACCTGCTCGGCGCCGTTGGAGTGGCCGTCCAGGCCGGGCTTGCCGACGAGCAGTCGCAGCCGCCCGCCGAGCTCCTCGCCGGTGGCCTTGACGCGCTCGCGGACCTCGGTCAGCTCGGCACCGGCCTCGGCGACGCCCACGGCACCGGAGACCCCGGTCGGGGCACGGAACTCGCCGAAGACCTCGCGCAGGGTGCCGGCCCACTCCCCCGTGGTGGCGCCCGCGCGGGCGGCCGCCAGGGTGGCGTGCATCAGGTTGTCGGTGCCCTTGGCGGCCTCGGCCAGGGCGCGCAGCGCGTCCTCGACCTGCTGGGGGTCGCGCTGGGCCTTCCACTCCTCCACGCTGGCGCGGGCGGTCTTCTCGGCCTCGGGGTCCGCCACCATGATCGCGGAGTCGAGGTCGGCGGTCAGCGGGGAGGGCTCGGTGGTCTCGAACCTGTTGACCCCGACGATGACCTCCTGCCCGGACTCGATCGCGGCGCGACGGGCGGCGTGGGAGGAGACGAGCTCGCCCTTCATGTACTCCACCGCGGCGATGGCGCCGCCCATGGCCTGGACCCGGTCGATCTCGGCCTTGGCGCCGGCGACCAGCTCGGCCACCTTGGCCTCGATGACGTGGGAGCCGTCGAAGATGTCGTCGTACTCCAGCAGGTCGGACTCGAAGGCCAGGACCTGCTGCAGGCGCAGGGACCACTGCTGGTCCCAGGGGCGCGGCAGGCCGAGCGCCTCGTTCCAGGCGGGGAGCTGCAGCGCGCGGGCGCGGGCGTTCTTCGACAGCGTCACGCCGAGCATCTCCAGCACGATGCGCTGGACGTTGTTCTCCGGCTGGGCCTCGGTCAGGCCCAGGGAGTTGACCTGGACGCCGTAGCGGAAGCGCCGCATCTTCGGGTCGGTCACGCCGTAGCGCTCGCGGGTGATCTCGTCCCACAGCTCGACGAAGGCCCGCATCTTGCAGGTCTCCTCGACGAAGCGCACACCGGCGTTGACGAAGAAGGAGATCCGGCCCACCACCTTGCCGAAGTCCTCCTCCGAGACCTGGCCGGCGTTCTTGACCTCGTCCAGGACCGCGATCGCGGTGCACAGGGCGTAGGCCAGCTCCTGCGTCGGCGTCGCGCCGGCCTCCTGCAGGTGGTAGCTGCAGATGTTGATGGGGTTCCACTTGGGGATGTGGTGGACCGTGTAGGCGATCATGTCCGCGATCAGCCGCATGGAGGCCTCGGGCGGGAACGCGTAGGTCCCGCGGGAGAGGTACTCCTTGATGATGTCGTTCTGGGTGGTGCCGGCCAGCTGGGCGGCGACCTCCTCCGGGGACAGGTCGGGGTTCTGCTCCTCGGCGGTGACCTGGTACATCGCAAGCATCCACATCGCGACGGCATTGATGGTCATGGAGGTGTTCATCTCCGTCAGCGGGATGCCGTCGAAGAGCTTGCGCATCTCGCCGAGGTGCATGACCGGGACGCCGACCTTGCCGACCTCGCCGCGCGCCATCGCGGAGTCCGGGTCGTAGCCGGTCTGCGTGGGCAGGTCGAAGGCGACCGAGAGGCCCGTCTGCCCCTTCGCCAGGTTCGTGCGGTAGAGCTCGTTGGACGCAGTCGCGGTGGAGTGACCCGCGTAGGTCCGCATCACCCAGGGGCGGTCCTTCTCACGGCGTGCGGGCGTGGCGTTCTCGGTCATGGTCCGAGGGTAGAACGAGTTGTACGCGTCGGTAACCTCCGTCCGTGTGGCCAATGCCACTCGGGCGGTCGAGCCGCGTCGAGCCGGCGCGCACTCAGGCGCGGGCCGGCTCCCGCTCGACGTCCACGACCCGGATGAGGTGCGAGAGGTGCAGCATCCGGCGCACGGCCGGACCGCAGCCGCGCAGGGTGAGGTGGTGTCCCTCGCGCGCGGCGGCCCGCGAGGCCATCGCGAGCACCCGCAGGGCGGTGAGGTCCACCGAGTCCACGCCGCTCATGTCGGCCACGACGTGCGGGTGCTCGGCCAGGTGGTCGTAGAGGGCGGCGCGCACCCGCGTGGTGGAGCGGCCGTCGAGGTCCCCGCTCAGGACGAGCGTCGGCCCGTCGGTCGTGATGTCCATGTCCTACCTCCCGAGACGTGCGCCCCCAGGTTGCTCTCACCACACTGACGCCCGCCACCTCATTTCGGTTGCACCCGCACCGCGACTTTCTCGTGCGTGTCGGTGGTGGAACCCTCAACCGGCTGTGCCGGACCTGTGACTACGCTCGCGGGCATGGTCAACCTGACGCGCATCTACACCCGCACCGGCGACGGTGGCGAGACCCGGCTCGGCGACATGAGCGTGACCACCAAGAACGACCTGCGGCTGCACGCCTACGCCGACGTCGACGAGGCCAACGCGACCCTCGGCCTGGCGATCGCGTGCGGCGGCCTCGACGACGGCGTCGTCGCGGTGCTCACGCACGTGCAGAACGACCTCTTCGACGTCGGCGCCGACTTCTGCACCCCCGTCGTCGAGGACCCCGAGTTCCCGCCGCTGCGCGTCGAGCAGGCCTACGTGGACCGGCTGGAGTCGTGGTGCGACGAGTACAACGAGCACCTGGAGACCCTGCGCTCCTTCATCCTCTCCGGCGGCACCCCGGCGGCCGCCCACCTGCACGTGGCACGCACCGTCGTGCGTCGAGCCGAGCGAGCCGCGTGGGCGGCCTACGAGCAGCACGGCGAGACGATGAACAAGCTCGCGATCACCTACCTCAACCGGCTCTCGGACCTCGTCTTCATCCTGGCCCGTCACGCCAACCGCGAGCAGGGCGACGTGCTCTGGGTGCCCGGAGGTCAGCGCGGCTGACGGGTGGCCAGCACGCTGAGCGAGGCGGGCAGCATCAGGGCGGTGACCGCGAGCAGCACCTCGAGCGTGCCGATCCGGTCGCCGAGGTGACCCAGCAGCGGCGGTCCGGCCAGGAACGCGCCGTACCCGATGGTGGAGACGACGGAGACCCGTGCCGCCGCACGGGGCCCGCCGTCCGCGGCGGCGCTCATGCCCACCGGGAACCCCAGGGCGGCACCCAGGCCCCAGAGCACGATGCCGAGGGCCACCAGCGGGAGCACCTGGCCCTGCACCGTCAGGACGGCACCGAGGGCGGCCAGGGAGGCACTCCCCCACAGCACGGCCGGGCGACCGAAGCGGTCCAGCAGCACGGGTCCGTAGAGCCGACCCGACGTCATCGCCACGACGAAGGTGGCGAAGCCGGCCACGCCGACCCAGTGCGCCACCCCGTAGCCGTCGATCAGCCCCAGGGCCAGCCAGTCGTTGGCGGTGCCCTCGACCATCGCGAAGCACAGCACCATCAGCCCGATCGCCAGGGTCCGTGGGTCCCGCCACGCCGACGGCCCCCGCGAGGCTCGCTCATCGGCGTGGTCGGGCTCGGCGGGCAGGAAGCCGCGGGTGCCCACGACGGCGACGACGCCGACCACGAGGGCCACGAGCAGCAGGTGGGCCAGCAGCGGCGTCCCGAGGGCGATCACCACGACCCCGAGCCCGGCACCGGCCAGGGAACCCGCGCTCCAGCCCGCGTGGAAGCGCGGCATGACGGTACGGCGCATCCGACGCTCGACCTCGGCGGCCTGGACGTTCATCGCGACGTCCCAGACCCCGATGCCCACCCCGTGGACGAAGAGCCCGAGGGCGGCCAGGGGCACGCTGCCCAGGACCGCGCCGAGGGCCGCCGCGGAGAGACCCACCGTGTCGGCCAGCACGCCCGCGTGCACGGTCGCCCCGGCACCGATCCGCTCGATGACCCGGCCGGTGCTGGGCAGCGCCAGCAGGGACCCGCACGAGATCGCCAGCAGCAGCGTGCCGAGCCCGCCGTTGCTGAGCTCGAGGCGCTCACGCAGGTCGGGCAGTCGCGACACCAAGGAGGCGAAGACCAGCCCGTTGAGGGCGAAGGAGAGCGCCACCGCGTTGCGTGCGGTCAGCAGCGCAGGCGCCAGCGGCTCGCGGCGCGTCACGGTCGGGGTGCTCACCACGCCATGATGACCCTCGGTTGTTTACCGGTCAAATGATCAAGCGTCGCACTAGCGGCGGGTGCCCCGCGACCCGGGCATCTCCGCGCCGGGTGGCCGCGCCTCGAGCCAGGCCTGGAACCCGGTGAGAGTGCCGGGGCTCATCGCCAGCTCGATCTCACCCTGCGCGGAGCGACAGGAGATCACCACGTGGTCGGGGAACAGCGAGACCTGCTCGGCGCCCTCCGACTCACGACGACCGACGTAGGTCAGCTCGTCGCGGACCCAGGAGCGCTTGGGACGGGGCGAGAGCGAGAAGATCCGGAACCACTCCAGCCGCTCCTCGGAGTAGCGGCCCACGCCCAGCAGCCAGCCGCGGCCGGGGCGACCCGACCGCACCCGGTGGGAGAGCTCGAAGGTGCCCCCCGAGCGGGCGATCACGCGTCGGCGCACGACCAGCGCGACGGCGTACAGCAGCGCCAGCACGAGGAGGGCGCCGGCGATGTCGAGCAGCCACTGCCACAGCGGCACCGCACTCCCCCTCCCGGACGACCCGGGAAATGAGACCACCCACCGTCCCGGTTGGGGGTCACCCTAGCGGGACGGTGGGTGGGCACGACGACCGGCTCGGTCAGCTCGCCTTCTCGGCGGCGCGGATCCGGGCCGAGGCACGACGGATGCGCAGCTCGCGCTCGTCACCGGTGGGCAGCGTCTCCGCCGCCTCCAGCTCGGCCTTGGCCTCGTCGATGTGGATCTCCTCGGCCAGCAGCGCGTGCTCGGTCAGGATCGAGACGCGGTCGTCGGCGACGGAGATGAACCCGCCGTCGACGGCGGCGTGCACGACACCGTCCGGGGTGCTGATCTCGACCGCGGCGTCGGTGAGCAGGGAGAGCAGGGGCGCGTGCCCCTGCAGCACTCCCAGGTCACCGTCGACGGTGCGGGCGATGACCATCGACGCCTCGCCGGACCACACGGTCCGGTCGGCGGCGACCAGGACGACCTGCAGTCCCGTGCCGAGCTCGGCGGCCATCAGAGACCCTTCTGGATGTCGGCCCAGTTCTTCTCCACGTCGTCGAGGCCGCCGCACATGAAGAAGGCCTGCTCGGCCACGTGGTCGTACTCGCCGTCGGCGATCTTGTTGAAGGCCTCGATGGTGTCGGCCACCGGGACGGTGGAGCCCTCGATGCCGGTGAACTGCTTGGCGACGTAGGTGTTCTGCGAGAGGAAGCGCTGGATGCGGCGCGCCCGGCTCACGATGACCTTGTCCTCCTCGGAGAGCTCGTCCACACCGAGGATCGCGATGATGTCCTGCAGCTCCTTGTTGCGCTGGAGGATCTGCTTGACGCGGATCGCGCAGTCGTAGTGCTCACGACCGATGTACTGCGGGTCGAGGATGCGCGAGGTCGACGTCAGCGGGTCCACCGCGGGGTAGATGCCGAGCGAGGCGATCTCGCGCGAGAGCTCGGTGGTCGCGTCCAGGTGGGCGAAGGTGGTCGCCGGCGCCGGGTCGGTGTAGTCGTCGGCGGGCACGTAGATCGCCTGCAGCGAGGTGATCGAGTGACCACGCGTGGAGGTGATGCGCTCCTGGAGCACACCCATCTCGTCGGCGAGGTTGGGCTGGTAGCCCACCGCGGAGGGCATGCGACCCAGGAGGGTCGAGACCTCGGAACCGGCCTGGGTGAAGCGGAAGATGTTGTCGATGAACAGCAGCACGTCCTGCTTCTGGACGTCACGGAAGTACTCCGCCATGGTCAGCGCGGAGAGCGCGACGCGCAGACGCGTGCCCGGCGGCTCGTCCATCTGGCCGAAGACGAGCGCGGTCTGCCCGAGGACGCCCGCCTCCTCCATCTCGACCATCAGGTCGTTGCCCTCACGGGTGCGCTCGCCGACGCCGGCGAACACCGACACACCACCGTGGTCGCGGGCCACACGCGCGATCATCTCCTGGATGAGCACGGTCTTGCCGACGCCCGCGCCGCCGAACAGGCCGATCTTGCCGCCCTGGACGTAAGGGGTGAGCAGGTCGATGACCTTGATGCCGGTCTCGAACATCTGGGTCTTCGACTCCAGCTGGTCGAAGGCCGGGGCCTTGCGGTGGATGCCCCACCGCTCGTTGACCTCGAAGGTCTCGCCCTCGGCGAGGTTCAGCACGTCGCCGGTGGCGTTGAAGACCTTGCCGAGCGTCGCGTCGCCGACGGGCACCGTGATGGGCTCGCCGGTGTCGACGACCTGGCCGCCGCGGACCAGGCCGTCGGTCGGCTTCAGCGAGATCGCGCGCACCATGCCGTCACCGATGTGCTGGGCGACCTCGAGCGGGAGCGTGGAGGTCTCCCCGCCGAGGGTGATCTCCGCGGTGAGCTTGTTGTAGATGTCGGGCATGGCGTCGACGGGGAACTCCACGTCGACGACCGGGCCGATCACCCGGGCGATGCGACCGACGCTGGCGCCGCCGGCCTGGGTGGTCTCTTCGATGGTGGCAGTCATGTCTCTACTCCGTTGTTCGGCCGGGTTACTCGGCGCCGGCGTTCGCGTCGGCGAGCGCGTTGACGCCACCGACGATCTCGCTGATTTCCTGGGTGATGCCGGCCTGGCGGGCCTGGTTGGCGATGCGGGTGTACTTCTTGATCAGCTCTTCGGCGTTGTCCGTGGCGGCCTTCATCGCCTTCTGGCGGGCGGCCAGCTCGGAGGCGGCCGCCTGCAGCAGGCAGAAGAAGATCCGGGACTGGACGTACTGCGGCAGCAGCCCGTCGAGCACCTCCTCGGCGGAGGGCTCGAACTCGTACAGCGGCAGCAGCTCGCTCTCCGCGGGGGGCTCAGTGCCCTCCACGACCTCGAGCGGGAGCAACCGCACCGCGGTCGGCTCCTGGTTGAGCATGGAGACGAAGCGCGTGTAGACGACGTGCACCTCGTCCACGTCACCCTCCTCGCCCTGCTCCTTGAGGAACGACTCGATGAGCGTGCCACCGATCTCGGCCGCCACGTCGTAGGACGGCTGGTCGGAGAACCCGGTCCACGCCTGCTCGATCGGACGCTGGCGGAACTTGAAGTACGCCTCGCCCTTCCGGCCGCAGATGTAGGTGTCGATCTCCTTGCCCTCCTCGCGGAGGCGCTCGGCGAGGCGCTCGGCCTCCTTGAGCACCGCGGAGGAGTAGGCGCCGGCCAGACCCCGGTCACTGGTCACGATGAGGACGGCGGCCCGCTTGGGGTTCTCCTCCTCCTTGGTCAGCGGGTGGTCGACGTCGGAGAACGTCGCCACCGCCGACACCGCACGTGTCAGCTCCCGGGCGTAGGGCGCGGCCGCCTGGGCCCGCTGCTGCGCCTTGATGATGCGCGAGGCAGCGATGAGCTCCATGGCGCGCGTGATCTTCTTCATCGACTCGGTCGACTTGATCCGCGCGCGGTACTCACGCAGCGATACGGCCATGTGGGATCAGCCCCGCTTCTGCTTGACGATCTGCTCCTGGCCGAGCTCGTCGTCCTCCATCGCCTCGGCCTCCTCGCGACCGGCCTTGATGCTGCCGCCCTCGGAGGTCTCGAACTGGTCGGTGAAGGAGTCGTAGGCCGCAGCCAGGGCGTCCTCGTCCTCGAACTTCGTCGTCTCGCGGATGCCGGCGAGGATGCCCTCGTGGCTCCGCTTGAGGAAGTCGATGAACTCGTGCTCGAAGCGGATGACGTCCTCGACGGGCACGCGGTCGAGGCGGCCGGTGGTGCCCAGCCACAGCGAGACCGTCATCTCCTCGAGCGGGTACGGCGAGTAGGCCGGCTGCTTGAGCAGCGCCATCAGGCGCTGACCACGGGCCAGCTGCTGGCGCGAGGCGGCGTCGAGGTCGGAGGCGAACATCGCGAAGGCCTCCATGGCGCGGAACTGCGCGAGGTCGACCTTGAGCGAACCGGTGACCTTCTTCATCGCCTTCGTCATGGCGGCACCGCCGACGCGCGAGACCGAGATGCCCACGTCGATGGCGGGACGCTGGTTGGACGCGAAGAGGTCCGACTGCAGGAAGATCTGGCCGTCGGTGATGGAGATGACGTTGGTCGGGATGAACGCCGAGACGTCGTTGGCCTTGGTCTCGATGATCGGCAGACCGGTCATCGAGCCCGCACCCAGGTCGTCGGAGAGCTTCGCGCAGCGCTCGAGCAGGCGGCTGTGCAGGTAGAAGACGTCACCGGGGTAGGCCTCGCGGCCCGGCGGGCGACGCAGCAGCAGCGACACGGCGCGGTAGGCCTCGGCCTGCTTGGTCAGGTCGTCGAAGACGATCAGGACGTGCTTGCCGTCGTACATCCACTGCTGGCCGATGGCCGAGCCGGTGTAGGGCGCGAGGTACTTGAAGCCGGCCGAGTCCGACGCGGGAGCCGCCACGATGGTGGTGTACTCCAGGGCGCCGGCCTCCTCGAGCGCGCCACGCACCGAGGCGATGGTCGAGCCCTTCTGGCCGATGGCGACGTAGATGCAGCGGACCTGCTTGGTCGGGTCGCCGGACTCCCAGTTCTGCTTCTGGTTGATGATCGTGTCGATGGCGATCGTGGTCTTGCCGGTCGCACGGTCGCCGATGATCAGCTGACGCTGGCCACGGCCGATCGGGGTCATCGCGTCGATGGCCTTGATGCCGGTGGCGAGCGGCTCGTGGACCGACTTGCGCTGGACCACGGTGGGCGCCTGCAGCTCAAGGGCGCGGCGGCCGGCGGACTCGATCTCGCCGAGGCCGTCGATGGGCTTGCCCAGCGGGTCCACGACGCGGCCCATGAAGCCGTCGCCGACGGGGACCGAGAGGATCTCGCCGGTGCGACGCACCGTCTGGCCCTCCTCGATCTTGTCGAAGTCACCGAGGATGACGACGCCGATCTCGCGGGTGTCGAGGTTCAGGGCCAGGCCCAGGGTGCCGTCCTCGAACTCCAGCAGCTCGTTGGCCATCGCCGAGGGCAGGCCGCTCACGCGGGCGATGCCGTCAGCGGCCTGGGCGACGGTGCCGACCTCCTCGCGGCTGGCCGCGTCGGGCTGGTAGTCGGCGACGTACTTCTGCAGCGCGTCGCGGATCTCGTCCGGACGGATGGAGAGCTCCGTCATTCTCGTGCCTTCTCTCTTGTGTGCTCGTGCCCGGTGCGGGCGGAAGTCTGGGTGGTCCTGGAGTGGGTGGGGTCAGCCGGCGAGCAGACGACGGGCGTCGTCGAGGCGGGCCGAGACGGTCCCGTCGATGACGTCGTCGCCGATCTCCACGCGGATGCCGCCGAGGACGTCCGGGTCGACGATGGTGTTCAGGTGCACCGGCCGGCCGTACTGGCGCGACAGGGTGTCGGCGAGACGCTGCCGCTCGGCGTCGCTGAGGGCACGGGCCACGCGGACGGTGGCGACGTTCTCCCCGGCGACCGAGGCCGCGACCTTCTGGTACTCGTTCAGCGCCACCCCGACGGTGCGGTAGGTGCCGTGGAGGGCCTGCTTGACCAGCGACACCGTCGAGGCCAACGCCTTGCCCGCGAGCAGGTCGTCGACCAGTCGTGACTTGTCGGCCACCGAGCGACCCGGGTCGGACAGACCATCGCGCAGGGCGGGGTTGTCCTTGACGGTCTGGGCGACGGCGAACAGCTCGTCGGCCAGACGGTGGGAGTCGGAGGCCGCCGAGCGGACGGTGGCCACCACGCTGAGGTGCTCGAGGGCGTCGGCGAGGTCGCGCGTGGCGGTCCACCTGCGACCCACGGCCGAGCGCACGAGCGCCAGGCTGGCGTCGTCGATCTTGCCGCCCAGCACCTCGGCCACGAGGCCACCCTTCGCCTCGACCGGGATCGAGGCGTCGGTGGCGAAGCGGCGGAAGGCGCCCTCCGCCCGGAGGGTCGAGGCGACCTGGAAGAGGTCGCCCGCGACCCGCAGGGCGGACTCCGGCGAGCCGGAGACCGCGGTCTCCAGCTCACCGGTGAGCGTCGCGACGGCGTCTGCCGATGCTCCGCGGAAGTCCGAGGTCATGTCAGTTGACCCCCGGCGTCCCGGACTCGAGGTCGGCGAGGAAGCGCTCGACGACCCGGCTCTGGCGAGCCTCGTCGTCCAGGCTCTCCCCGACGATCCGTCCCGCCAGACCCGTGGCGAGGGCGCCGACCTCGGCACGCAGGGAGGTGACCGCCTGCTGGCGCTCGGCCTCGATCTGCGTCTTGCCGTGCTCGACGATGCGAGCCGACTCCTCCTGCGCCTGCTGGCGCATCTCGGCGATGATCGCCGCACCCTGCTCGCGCGCCTCCTCACGGATGCGCGCGGCCTCGTGCCGGGCCTCGGAGAGCTGCGACTCGAGCTCGGCGAGCTTCGCGTCGGCCTCCGCCTGCTTGGTCTCGGCCTGGGCGATGCCGCCCTCGATGGCGGCGGTGCGCTCGGCGTAGGCCTTCTCGAAGTTCGGCACGACGAACTTCCAGATGAGCACCAGGAGGATCAGGAACCACGCGGCTCCCAGGATGATCTCCGACAGGTGCGGGACCAGCGGGTTCAGCTCCTCCGCGGCACGGATGGAGTCAGTCATGTGTCACCTCGTTGAGGTCGGTCCGGTCGAGCGAGAAGGTCAGGAGATCGCGAACGCGAGCGCGATACCGATGATGGCCAGCGCCTCGGCGAGCGCGAAGCCGAGGATCGCGATCGACTGCAGGCGACCCTGCGCCTCGGGCTGACGCGCGACGCCGTTGATGTAGGCGGCGAAGATCAGACCCACGGCGATGGCCGGGCCGATGGTGGCGACGCCGTAGCCGAGCATGTTCAGAGAGCCGGTCACAGCTTTCCTTTCGTCGTGACGCATGGGTGCGTCGATGGGACTCGTAGGGGTGGTGCTGACGATATGAAGTTGTGGGGTTCGGTGGGGAGTCGAGCGGGTGGGACCCGGCTCAGTGCTCCTCGGAGACCGCTCCGGCGACGTACATCGCGGTGAGCAGCGTGAAGACGTAGGCCTGGAGGAACATCACCAGCAGCTCCAGGGCGCTGACCAGGAAGAACATCACGATCGCGCCGACCCCGCCGAGGAGGTTCAGGGCCGTGACGTCGGCCTCGAAGAGGAGGTACTCCCCGCCGAGGGCGAACAGGATCAGCAGCAGGTGGCCGGCGAACATGTTCGCGAAGAGTCGCAGCGCCAGCGTCACGGGCCGCACGACGATGTTGGACAGGATCTCCAGCGGGACGATCAGCAGCAGCATCGCGCCGCCGACGCCGGCGGGGACCGCCACGTGCTTGAGGTAGCCCAGGGCGCCGTGCTTCCAGATCCCGACGCCGTTGTAGAGCAGCCAGGACAGCACGGCGAGCCCGTAGGCGTAGCCGGAGTGGCTGAACGTCGGGAACTGCACCAGCGGGATCATCCCGAAGTAGTTGTTCACCAGGACGAACAGGAAGAGGGAGAAGAGGTACGGCACGAACTTCATGAAGTGCTCGGACCCGATGGACTCGCGCGCCACGGAGTTGCGCACGCCCGAGTAGACGAACTCACCCGCGAACTGCAGGCGGCCGGGGACCACCTCCGCGCGACGCGACATCGCGTAGAAGAGACCGAAGATGAGCAGCACAGACAGGCTGATCATCACCATCGGCTTGGTCACCTCGGCGAAGATGGGCGGCAGATCGAAGTCAGCCGGCCCGGGGGGCGTGAACCCGCCTTCAGCCTTGATCACCGCGAGGGTGCCAGCGTTCAACGCCCTGTCTCCTTCGTGTCCGTCGTCGTGCGCACCGGCAGGCCGGCCGCGGAGTGCAACTGCGGGGTCCCGGCCGTCACGGCCGGTCCTGGGTCTGGGTCGTGCTGTCCTGAGCGGTGCCAGCCGGGCTGCCACCGAAGCGCTTGATCACCGTGTAGAACCCGAGCACGGCCCCGAGCACGAGCCCCAGCGGCAGCAGGAACCCGGTCTCCAACCAGCGATCGGCCAGCCAGCCGGCCCCGCCGTACAGCAGGACGCCCGCTCCCAGGGAGCCGAACGCCTGCCAGGGGTCCGGCGACGGCTCGACCGTGCGGTCGGGGGACGTGTCGTGCGGCGCCATGGCGATCCGGACGATAGCAGCCGCTGCTCATGCCGACCCAGTCCGGTCCATCGCGGTCCCCGAACCGCTCTCCGCGCCGGACTCGGGCAGCTCGTAGACGGGGATCCGCACCTTCATCGCCGCGACCACCTGGCCGACCATCCAGGCCAGGAGGACGGCGCCGAGACCGGCGAAGAGCCAGCGACGCTGCGCCGCCGGGGCAAAGAAGGGAGCGGCGCTGGCGCTGACCAGGAACGCCGTGAGCACGGCGAGCTGGAGGCCGTAGGTCATCATCGCCACGAGCAGCGAGGCCGACGGCATCGCTCCGGCGACCAGGTCGACGGTGGTCGACCCGAACAGCAGCACGATCGCGACGACACCGGCGCCCGCCGCAACCGCCAGGGCGGCGTCGGCCCCCTCCGCGAGACCCGCGATCGCGACGACCAGTGAGGCCGGCACGAGAGCCGCGATCGCCACGGCGCCGTGGATCACCACGGGGCTGGGGCGACGCTGCGACGGGGTCGTCATGGGGGCGGCCTTGTCGTTGTCGGGGAGGGGGTCTGCCGGAACCCGGCGAGCGGGCCCGGAGGGGACCCCCGAACGCTCGTGAAAACTATCACAAGCGCCCCTGAGGGCTGGCAAGTGGATCGTTCAAGCCTCGACGCCCGGGCGGTGCAGCCTCGGCAGCAGGAAGGTGAACGCGACCGTCAGCAGCGTCCCCGCGACGACCCCGCCGACCACGACCGGCCCGGAGTAGAGGCTGACGAGGACGGTGCCGAAGGCCACCAGGCCGGCCCAGAGCCACATGATGAAGACGGCGCGACGCTGGGAGTGCCCGATCTCGAGCAGACGGTGGTGCAGGTGCTGCTTGTCCGGGGCGAACGGCGAGCGACCGGCCCTGGTCCGGCGCACGACGGCGAGCACCAGGTCGAGGAGCGGCACCACCAAGATGGCGACCGGGAGCAGGATCGGCAGGAGCAGCACCAGGCTGGCGTCGCCGCCGGAGCCGCTCCCCTGGGACAGGTCCACCTCGTTGAACTGGCCGGTCAGGGTCACGGCGCCGGCCGACAGCACGAGCCCGATGAGCATCGAACCCGAGTCGCCCATGAACAGTCGGGCGGGGTTGATGTTGTGCGGGAGGAAGCCCGCGCACGCCCCGGCGAGCGCGACCGTCAGCAGGGCTGCGGTCGTCGCCCGCGAGGTGTCGTTGATCGAGGTCAGCTGGTAGCAGTAGAGGAAGAAGGCCAGGGCGCCGATGCCGACCACGCCCGCCGCGAGCCCGTCGAGCCCGTCGACGAAGTTGACCGCGTTGACAGTCGCGATGACCAGGAACCCCGTGAGCAGCGCGCCCTGGGCCGCGTCCAGGGAGAAGACCTCTCCCCCGGGGACGGTGAAGAAGTAGAACTGGACCCCGAACGCGACCAGGAACCCCGCGGCCAGCAGCTGGCCGCCCAGCTTGGTGAGCGCGTCGAGCTCGAAGAGGTCGTCGAGGACCCCCACGGCGCAGATCAGCGCCCCGGCGCCGATGACCACACCGGCGTCGCGGAAGACGAACTCCCCCGCTCCGGTGGACAGGAACGGCAGCTCGCGCGCCACGAGGTAGGCCGCGACCAGCCCGCCGAGCATCGCCAGGCCGCCGAGGTAAGGGATCGGCTCGTCGTGGACGTCGCGGTCGCGGACGCGGGCCACGGCCCCCGTCCGCAACGCGATCTCGCGGGCGACCACGGTCAGCAGGTAGCTGACCGCCATCGCGACGAGGAAGACGACGACGTACTCGCGCACCCGCCTCAGGCCCCGCTGTGCTCGTCGTCCGGGTCCTCCGGCTCGTCGGGACCCTCCAGCACCAGCGTGGCCCCGAGCGGTTCGAGGACCTCGTTGAGCTGCTCGAGGGACAGCGCGCCCAGGCGGAGCACGCGCCCTTGGCCGCCGGTCACGTCGACGATGGTGGACGCCTCGCCCCCCGGCGACTCGCCGTCGTCGACGATGACGTCGACGACCTCGCCGAGCACGTCCTCGGCCTGGTCGGCGTCGGTCGCGGCCGGCATCCCGGTCCGGTTGGCCGAGGACACCGCGAGCGGACCGGTGCGCTCGAGCACCTCGCGCGCCAGCGCGTGGTCGGGCATCCGCACGGCGACGGTGCCCCTCGTCTCGCCGAGGTCCCACTGCAGGGAGGTCTGCTGGTGGCAGACGAGGGTGAGCGGACCGGGCCAGAACTCCTCGACCAACGCTCGGGCGTAGCCGGGCACCCGGACGGCGAGCGCGTCCAGCGTCGTGGCCGCCGAGACCAGGACCGGCGGGGGCATCTCGCGCCCCCGCCCCTTGGCGGCGAGCAGCGCTCGGACCGCCGCCGGGTCGAAGGCGTCGGCGGCGATGCCGTAGACGGTGTCGGTCGGGATGACGGCCAGTCCGCCGCGCTGCAGGGCCAGGGCGGCCGCCTCGATGGCGCTCTCGCGATCCTCGTCCCCGTCGGTGCCGTAGCGCTCCATGGGGGTCATCGTGCCAGTCGAGCCGTCGCGAACCGCGCACGCCCGGCCAGGTCGACGTGGTCGCGCACGTCGGTCCACCGTCCGGTCGCCGCCAGCACCGAGGGGACGCTCTCGCCCTGCACGTCGGCGTGCTCGACTCCCAGGACGCCGCCGGGGCGGAGCAGCTCGGCCGCGCGGCGGGCCAGGATCCGGATCGCGTCCAGCCCGTCGTCGCCGGAGAAGAGGGCGAGGTGCGGGTCGTGGTCGCGTGCCTCGACCGTCACGGACTCCCACGCCTCGAGGGGGACGTACGGCGGGTTGCAGACCACCACGTCCACCGCCCCGAGGAGGTCGTCAAGCTCCTCGAACGCGTCACCGAGCCGCAGGTCCACCCCGGTCCCGGCGAGGTTCCGCTCGGCGTAGGCGTGCGCCTGCGGGCTCAGCTCCACCGCGTGCACACGCGCGTGCGGCACCTCGTCGGCCAGCGCCGCCGCGATCGCCCCGGAGCCCGTGCACAGGTCCACCACCACCGGCGAGGCGAGTGCTTGAGCCCGCTCCACCGCCCACCCGGCCAGCAGCTCGGTCTCGGGACGAGGCACGAAGACCCCCGGCCCGACCGCCAGCTCGACGTGTCGGAAGGCCGCGGTGCCGGTGAGGTGCTGCAGGGGCTCGCGGGCGGCGCGACGGGTCACCAGTCCGGCGTACGTCCTGGCCTGCTCCTCCCCCACCTCCTCGACCATCACGAGCGCGGCGCGCGAGGTGCCGAGGACGTGCGCGAGCAGGGTGGCAGCGTCGGGTCCGGGGCTAGCGACACCGGCCGCCTCGAGCGTGCGTGCGGCGTCGGCGAGCAGGGCCCGTCGGAGGGCCACCCTCACTCCTCGAGCGCGGCGAGGCGCGCGGCCATGTCGGCGTCGACGCAGGATGCCAGCACCGGCTCGAGCGCCCCGTCGAGGACCTGGTCGAGGTTGTAGGACTTGTAGCCCGTGCGGTGGTCGGAGATGCGGTTCTCCGGGTAGTTGTAGGTGCGGATGCGCTCGGAGCGGTCGACCGTGCGGACCTGGCTGCGACGGGCCTCCCCCGCCGCGGCGTCGGCCTCCTCCTGCGCCACCGCGAGGAAGCGGGCCCGCAGGATGCGCAGCGCCTGCTCCTTGTTCTGCAGCTGGGACTTCTCGTTCTGGCAGGACACCACGATCCCCGACGGGACGTGGGTGATGCGCACGGCCGAGTCGGTGGTGTTGACGCTCTGGCCGCCGGGGCCGCTGGAGCGGAAGACGTCGATGCGCAGGTCGTTCTCGTCGATGCTCACGTCGACCTGCTCGGCCTCCGGGAGGACCAGGACGCCGGCGGCGCTGGTGTGCACCCGGCCCTGCGACTCGGTGACGGGCACGCGTTGCACGCGGTGCACTCCGCCCTCGAACTTCAGCAGCGCGTACGGCGCCTCGCCGGGCGCCGGTGTGCCCTTGGCCTTCACCGCGACGGTCACGGACTTGTAGCCGCCCAGGTCGGACTCGGTCGCCTCCAGCACCTCGACGGTCCAGCCGCGCTGCTCGGCGTAGCGGGTGTACATCCGCAGCAGGTCGCCGGCGAAGAGGGCCGACTCCTCCCCGCCCTCGCCGGACTTGACCTCGAGCAGGGCGTCCTTGTCGTCGGCCGGGTCGCGGGGCACCAGGAGCCGGCGCAGCCGCTCCTCGGTCACCACCCGTCGCTCGGCCAGCTCCTCGGCCTCCTCGGCGAAGGCGGGATCCTCACCGGCCAGCTCGCGCGCCGCCTCGAGGTCCTCACCCAGGCCCTGCCACTCCCGCCAGGTGTCGACGATGGCCGACAGCGCGGCGTAGCGCTGGTTGAGCCGCTTGGCCAGCCGCGCGTCGGCGTGGGTCTCGGGACGGGCGAGCTGCTGCTCGAGGTCGCCGTGCTCGGCGAGCATCCCCTCGACGGCCTCGAACACGGGCGGGCTCCTCGGTGCTGGACGGGAAGATCGGGTGGGGACAGCACGAGCGCCGGCCCACCCCTCCTGGGGTGGACCGGCGCTCGGTGACAGCTACTTCTTGGCAGCCTTGGCGTAGCGGGCCTCGAAGCGGGCGACGCGGCCGCCGGTGTCGAGGATCTTCTGCTTGCCGGTGTAGAACGGGTGGCACTGCGAGCACACGTCGGCGCGGATGGTGCCGGAGGTCGCGGTGCTGCGGGTGGTGAACGTGCTGCCGCAGGTGCAGGTCACCTGGGTCTCGACGTACTCCGGGTGGATGTCCTTCTTCATGGGTGTTCCTCTCGTCGATGGACCCGGGTCGCCGTCGGAGGCGGCAGCGTGAACCGGGGCCGAGCCAGGACATTGTGCCCAACAGCGGCTGCCCGGTGCTAATTCCGGGGGTGCTCGCCCACGCTCGCCTCCACCGGCTCCTGCTCGCCCCGGTCGTCGTCCGGGTCGTCGTCCCGGTCATCGGCCTGCTCGTCGGCCGGCTCGTCGGCCGGCTGCTCGGGCTGCCAGGCGGGGCGACCGCTCGGCTCCAGGGCGTCCGGGTCCCCCAGCAGCGGGAGCCGCACCGAGACCGTGGTGCCCCGGCCCTCCTCGGAGTCGATGCGCATCTCACCCGCGTGCTTGTCGACGATCGTCTGCACGATGCGCAGGCCCAGCCCGGTGCCCGCGATCTCGTTCGTCACGGCGTTGGACGCCCGGAAGAAGCGCGTCCCCAGACGCTCCACCTCCGAGGCGGGGATGCCGATGCCGTGGTCGCGCACCCGGACCACGACATGGCGTGCGGCGGCGACGATGTCCACCTCGACCTTGCCCCCGTCGAGGCTGAACTTCACCGCGTTGGACAAGATGTTGAGCATCGCCCGCCCCAGCATGGCGCGGTCGGCGAGCACCGGGACCCGGTCCTCGGGCATCGTGAAGTCCACGCTGATGCCCCGACCCGCGGCCGTGATGCGCACGTCCGTGACGGCGTCGCGGACCAGCGGCGCCAGGTCGGCGGCCTCGAGCTCGGTGTGCCGGGTCTCGGCCTTGGAGAGCGTGAGCAGGTCGTCGATGAGGGCCTTGAGCCGCGCGACGTTGCGCCGGCTGGCCTCGAGGATGCGCTCGTGGCGGGGCGACATCACCCCGTCGAACTCCTCGGCCACGACCTCGAGGTAGCCGCTGATCGTCGTCAGGGGCGTGCGGAGCTCGTGGGAGACGTTGGAGACGAAGTCGTCCTTGGCGGTGTCGAGGGTGCGCAACGACGCCTGGATCTTGGCCTCGACGGCCAGCGACCGTGCCTGGGCGTCGGCCAGCGCGTTGAGCGACTCGATGACCGAGCGCAGCTCCTTCGGCCCGTCCGGGCGGGCACGCAGGGTGGGGTCCTTGACCATCAGGTGCACGACGCGCTCGAGCTCCACCAGCGGCTCGGAGACCTGGCTGAGCAGCCGGGACCGGGAGCGGGAGACCACCAGCCACGCGATCAGCGCCAGCAGCGCCACCGCGGCGATGGTGCCCCGCAGGCGCCATGCCGCGTCGGTGCTCGCCTGACGCACCCGGTCGCCGAACGCCGCTGCGGTGGCCTGGTTCGCCTGCAGCACGTCGCCGAAGAGCCGCTGACCGACGCGGTAGCGGCGGGCCTGGAAGGTCTCGGGCCCGCCGGGGGCCTCCACCCGCGGCTGGGCGTACTGCTCGATCCACGCGTCGATGGCGTTCTCCTGCTGGGTCACCAGCAGGGTCAGGGCCGAGTCGCCCTCGGCGAAGGCGCGGACCTGTCGCTGGTCCCCGGGCAGCCGGGCCAGCAGCTGGTCGTACTCGTCGATCGCCGCAGGATCGGCGCTGCGGGCCCAGTTGGCGACCGCGCCCTCGAGCGCGGTGACGTCCAGGAGCACGTCCTGGTTGGCGGCGGCCGCGGGCTGCAGGTCCTCGGTGAGGGAGTTGACCGCGCGCGTGGAGAGCAGCACCCCGACGAAGGCCACGACGGCCATCAGCACCACCAGCACCGTCAGCCGGTGCAGCGCAGGCGTCACCGTGCGCGCGACCGTGCGGCCCCCCAGCCCCGACTCCATGACGTCAGTCCCGGATCAGCCCGACCGTGAGAGCAGCGCCTCCACCCGTGAGGCCAGCTCGCGGGGGCTGAAGGGCTTGGTGATGTAGTCGTCCGCGCCGGAGTCGAAGCCGGTCTCCACGTCCGACTCCTGGGCGCGTGCGGTCAGCAGGATGACGGGGAGGTCGGCCAGGGCCGGGTCGGCGCGGATCGCGCGGATCGCGTCGAGGCCCGACACGCCCGGCATCATCACGTCCAGGACCGCGAGGTCGGGCCGGCTCGCCTGGCACGCCTCGACGGCCGCAGCGCCGTCGCCGACCGCCGTGATCTCGTGACCCATGGTCGAGAGCTTGAACTCGACGAGCTCACGGATGTCGACGTCGTCGTCGGCTACCAGGATCCGCGCCACTGCTCACCCTCTCGTTACCGGGCCGGCCGGCCCGCGGTCGAGATGAAGCGTAGCCCCCACGCAGCCCACCGGAGGCGGCTATCGACCAACCGGCGACACACCACCGGCGGCCTGCACCTGGCGGAGCAGCTCGTAGTTGGTCTGGGTGGCCTGGACGCGGTCCAGCAGCAGCTCCAGCGCCTGCTGCGGATCGGCCTCGGCGAGCCCGCGCCGCATCGTCTCGACGACCGCGAGCTCCTCCGCCGACAGCAGCAGGTCGACCCGGCGGGTGCCGCTCGCGACCACGTCCACCGCGGGGAAGACCCGGCGGGCCGCCAGGTCGCCGCGCAGGCGCAGCTCGTGGTTGCCGGTCCCGCGGAACTCCTCGAGGATGCGCTGGTCGGTCGCCGAGGCGGAGTCGGACTCCGCCGTCGCCAGGATGGTCAGGGAGCCGCCGTTCTCGATGTTGCGGGCCGCGCCGAAGAGCTTCTTGGCCGGGTGCAGCGACTGCGGGTCCAGACCACCCTCGAGCGCACGCCCGCTGGCCGGGGCCGCGAGGTCGTAGGCCCGGGTGAGCCGGGTGATCCCGTCGAGCAGCACCACCACGTCGTGGCCGAGCTCGACCAGGCGCTTGGCCCGCTCCACGGCCAGCTCGGCGGCCGAGGTGTGGTCGGTCGGCTGCCGGTCGAAGGTCGAGGCGATGACCTCGCCCTTCACCGTGCGCTCGACGTCGGTGACCTCCTCGGGCCGCTCGTCGAGCAGCACCACCATGAGGTGGCACTCGGGGTTGTTGGCGGTGATCGAGGCCGCGAGCGCCTGCAGCAGGGTGGTGCGACCCGAGCCCGGGGGCGCGACGATCATGCCGCGCTGGCCCTTGCCGACCGGCGCGAGCAGGTCGACCACCCGGCCCACGACGTCGGTCGGGCCGGTCTCCAGACGCAGCCGCTCGGAGGGGTAGAGCGGGGTCAGCCGCGTGAAGTCGGGGCGGTGCCGCGAGGCGTCGGGCTCCTGCCCGTTGACGCTCTCGATCTTCACCATCGGGTTGAACTTCTCCTTGCGCTCGCCCTCGCGGGGCTGGCGCACCTGCCCGGTGACGGCGTCACCACGACGCAGGCCGTACTTGCGGACCATGGTCAGCGAGACGTAGACGTCGTCGGTGCCGGCGAGGTAGCCGCTGGTGCGGACGAAGGCGTAGTTGTCGAGCACGTCGAGGATGCCGGCGGCGGGGACCAGCACGTCGTCCTCGAGGATCGTGGTGTCGACGTCGCCGCGACGGCTGCGGTCCCGCTCGCGCCCGCGCCGACGGCGACTGCGGCGCCCGCCCTCGTCGTCGTCACCCTCGGGCTGGTTGTTCTGGTTGCCCTGCTGGCTGCCCTGGTTGCCCTGGTCCTTCTGGTTGTTCTGGTTGCCGCCCTGGCCGGACTTGCCCTGCTGGTTGCCGGCCTGGTTGCCGGCCTGGTTGCCGGACTGGTTGCCGGACTGCTGGGGCTTCTGCTGTCCGCGGCCCTGCCCCTTCGCCTGCTTGGGCTGGTCCTGCTTGGGCTGGTCCTGCTTGGGCTGGTCCTGCTTCGGCTGGTCCTGCTTGGGCTGGTCCTGCTTCGGCTGGCCACCGGACTGGGCCGCCTTGATGGCCTCCACGAGCTGGGCCTTCTTCATCGACCCGGCACCGGCGACACCGAGGCCGGCGGCCATCGCCTTCAGGTCGGCGATGAGCATGGAGTTGAGCCCGCCCGACCGCTTCTTCGCAGCAGGAGCGGCGTCCTGGGGAGCGGCGGGGTCGGAGGTGGCAGCAGCGGCCTGGGGCTGGTCGGTCACGTGAGTCCTTCCCACGTCGGCGTGCGCAGAGGGGCACGGACGTGCGACATCCGCCCGAGAGGCGGGAAAAGGCGAGGAACGGTGCCCGCTGGAGCGGGACTGCCGCGCGACGGTGACGGCGTGCGGCCGCCGCCCACAGTAGCAGCAGGTCTCAGGCGGAGGGCCGGACCGTCGCCCCGGACGTGTCGACGGCCAGGTGCGAGGACCACCAGCCCTGCGGCGTACGTGCGAGGACCGCGCGAGTGGTCGCGCCGTCGGGGCCGTCGGTGAAGGCCAGGACGGTGGGTCCGGCACCGGAGACCACCGCAGGGACGCCGTCGGCCCGCAGCTCCTCGACCAGGGCGAGCGACTCCGGCATGGCCGGGCGGCGGTAGGACTGGTGGAGGTAGTCGCGGGTCGCGAGCAGCAGGTGCTCGGGCTGACCCGCGAGGGCGGCGACCAGCAGGGCGGCACGCCCCGCGTCGGCCGCGGCGTCGGCGTGCGGCACGGAGTCGGGGAGCAGGCCGCGCGCCATCTCCGTGGAGACCGGGGTCGGCGGCACCAGGACGACCGCCCCGACCCGCGGGTCGACGGCCGACGGCACGGCGTAGAACTCCCCCTCCTCCTGACCGGAGACCACGAACCCGCCGAACAGGGCGGGCGCGACGTTGTCGGGGTGCCCCTCCAGCCGGGCGGCGAGGCGCAGCAGCGAGTCGTCGTCGAGCAGCAGCTCGCCGCCGGCGACCAGGGCCCGGGCCAGGACCACGCCGCCGACGATCGCGGCCGAGGACGAGCCCAGCCCCCGCGCGTGCGGGACCACGTTGCGGCACGAGAGCCGCAGGCCGGGCGGCTGCTCACCCAGCAGCTCGAACGCCGCCCGCATGGAGCGGACGACCAGGTGGGACTCGTCGAGCGGCACCTCGCCGGCCCCGGCACCCTCGACCTCGACCACCAGGCCCGAGGCCAGGACCTCGCCCTCGAGGTCGTCGAACAGCGCGAGCGCCAGCCCGAGGGAGTCGAAACCGGGACCGAGGTTGGCCGACGTGGCCGGGACCGAGACCCGGACCGGTCCCTCGACGAAGGTGACCACGCCGGGTCAGGCCAGCCCGGCCGCGGCGGCCGCCGCGTCCACGTCGGCGTCCACGACCGTGTCGACGATGCCGGACCCGCCCGCGGAGAAGGCCTCCAGGGCGGTCGCGGTGTCCTTGAGCCCGTGACCGGTGACGGTGATCACCACCGTGGATCCCCGGTAGGACTCGCCCTGGGCCAGCTCCTGGAGCAGCCCAGCGACACCGGCGGCCGACGCGGGCTCGACGAAGACGCCGTCGTGGCTCGCGAGCTCGCGCTGGGCGGCCAGGATCTGGTCGTCACTGACGGCGGCGAAGCGCCCCTCGGACTCCTTGGCGGCCTTCTCGGCCAGGTGCCAGGAGGCCGGGTTGCCGATCCGGATGGCGGTCGCCTTGGTCTCCGGGTCGGGGAACGGCTCGCCGGTGACCAGCGGCGAGGCACCCTCCGCCTGGAAGCCGCGCATGACGGGCCGCTTGGTGGCCTCGCCCAGCTCGGCGTACTGCGTGTAGCCCAGCCAGTACGCCGAGATGTTGCCTGCGTTGCCGACCGGGAGCAGGTGGTAGTCGGGGGCGTCGCCGAGGAAGTCGACGACCTCGAACGCGGCGGACTTCTGCCCCTCCAGGCGCACCGGGTTGACGGAGTTCACCAGGGCAACGGGGTAGGCCTGGGACAGACCCCGGGCCATGGCCAGGCAGTCGTCGAAGTTGCCGCGCACCATGATCACCTGGGCGCCGTGCAGGATCGCCTGGGCCATCTTGCCGGCGGCGATCTTGCCCTCGGGGACCAGCACCAGCGGCTTGAGCCCGGCCTTGGCCGCGTAGGCGGCCATGGAGGCCGAGGTGTTGCCGGTGGAGGCGCAGACCACGGCCTTGGCGCCCTCGTGGACGGCCACCGAGATGGCCGCGGTCATGCCGCGGTCCTTGAAGGACCCGGTGGGGTTGTCACCCTCGACCTTGAGGTGGACCTCGGCGCCGGTGAGGCCGGAGAGCCACTCGGAGTGGACCAGCGGGGTGCCACCCTCACGCAGCGTCACGGCCGGGGTGCCCTCGGGGATGTCGAGCAGGTCGCGGTACTCCTCGACCACGCCCCGCCACTGCTGGGTCCGGCTCGTCCCGGTCACTCTGCTCCTCCTTCGACGCGCATCACCGAGGTGACCTCGCGCACGATGTCCATCTGCTGCAGGTGCGTCACGGTCGCCGAGAGCTGGGCGTCGGTGGCGTCGTGGGAGACGACGACCAGCTGGGCGTCGTCGCCGCGCCCCTCCTGGCGCACGGTCTGGATGGAGACGCCGTGCTCGGCGAAGGCCAGCGCGACCGCGGCCAGCACACCCGCCTTGTCGTCGACGTCGATCGCCACGTGGTAGCGGGTGACGGTCTCCCCCATCGGGAGCACCGCGCGGTCGGTGTAGGCCGACTCGCCAGCGCCGCGGGTCTCGGAGAGCCGGTTGCGGGCCACGGTGACCAGGTCGCCCAGCACGGCGGACGCGGTCGGCGACCCGCCGGCGCCCGGGCCGTAGAACATCAGCTGACCCGCGGCGTCGGACTCGACGAACACCGCGTTGTAGGCCTCGCGCACCGAGGCCAGCGGGTGGCTGCGCGGGATCATCGCCGGGTGCACGCGCACCGCGACGGCCTCCTCGCCGTCGGGCTGCACCCGCAGCTCGCAGATGGCGAGCAGCTTCACCACGCAGCCCATGTCGGCGGCCGACGCCACGTCGGCCGCGGTGACCTCCGAGATGCCTTCACGGTGCACGTCGGCGGCGGTGACCCGGGTGTGGAAGGCCAGCGAGGCCAGGATCGCGGCCTTCGCGGCGGCGTCGAAGCCCTCGACGTCGGCGGTGGGGTCGGCCTCGGCGTACCCGAGCTCCTGCGCCTCCTCCAGGGCCTCGGCGAAGCCGGCACCGGAGGAGTCCATCTTGTCGAGGATGAAGTTGGTGGTGCCGTTGACGATGCCCAGGACGCGGGTGACCCGGTCACCGGCCAGCGACTCGCGCAGCGGCCGCAGGATCGGGATCGCGCCCGCGACGGCGGCCTCGTAGTAGAGGTCGCGGCCGGCCTTCGCGGCCGCCTCGAAGAGCGTCGGGCCGTCCTCGGCCAGCAGCGCCTTGTTGGCGGTCACGACCGAGGCGCCCGACTCCAGCGCGGAGAGGATGAGCCCGCGGGCGGGCTCGATGCCGCCGATGACCTCGACGACGAGGTCGGCGCGGGTCACCAGCTCGGCGGAGTCGGTCGTGAGCAGGCCGTCGGGGACCTCGACCTCACGCTGTGCGTCCAGCCGGCGTACGCCGACGCCCACGAGCTCCACGGGGGCCCCGATGCGCGCCGCCAGGTCGTCGGCCTGCTTGTCCAGCAGCCGCACCACCTGGGACCCGACCGATCCGCACCCCAGCACCGCCACCTTCAGCGGCTCGATGTCCACGCCGCTCATCAGAGATCACCCACGTCAGTCGCCAACAGGTCGTCCTCAGTCTCACGTCGCACGACGACGCGCGCGACACCGTCCCGCACCGCGATCACCGGCGGCCGCAGGACGTGGTTGTAGTTGGAGGCCAGCGAGCGGCAGTAGGCGCCGGTCGCGGGCACCGCGACGAGGTCGCCCGGGACCACGTCGCCGGGCAGGAACTCGTCCTTGACCACGATGTCGCCGGCCTCGCAGTGCTTGCCCACGACACGCGCGAGCACGGGCGCCGCGTCGGAGGCGCGGTTGGCGACCGTGCAGGAGTAGTCGGCGTCGTACAGGGCGGTGCGGACGTTGTCGCTCATCCCGCCGTCGACGGAGACGTAGGTGCGTCGGGCGCCGCCGTCCAGGCGCACCTGCTTGACGGTGCCGACGGAGTAGACCGTGCACATCGACGGGCCGACGATGGCGCGGCCGGGCTCGATCGACAGGGCGGGCCGGGCGATGCCCAGGGCGCGGCACTCGTGCTCGACGATCTCGCGCATGCCCGCCGCCAGGTCCGCGGGGTCGGCCGGGTCGTCCTGGGTGGTGTAGGCGATGCCGAAGCCGCCCCCGAGGTCCATCTCGGGCATCTCGACGCCGAGCACGGTGGCGACCTTCGCGTGCAGCGCCAGGACCCGTCGGGCCGCGACCTCGAACCCGGAGGTGTCGAAGATCTGGCTCCCGATGTGGGAGTGCAGGCCCAGCAGGCGCAGTCCTGGGGCCTCGTGCACCCGGCGCACCGCCTCGAGCGCGTCCCCAGCGGTGATGGAGAACCCGAACTTCTGGTCCTCGTGCGCGGTGGCGATGTACTCGTGGGTGTGGGCCTCGACGCCGGCGGTCACCCGGACCATCACGCCCACCTCGCGGCCGGCCCCGGCCGTCACGGCGCCCAGGCGCTCGATCTCGTGGAAGGAGTCCACGATGATGCGTCCCACGCCCAGCCGCACGGCCCGCTCGAGCTCGGCCACGGACTTGTTGTTGCCGTGGAACCCGACCTTCTCCATCGGGAAGCCCGCCCGCTCGGCGACGGCGAGCTCGCCGCCCGTGCACACGTCGAGGTGCAGGCCCTCCTCGTGGATCCAGCGGGCGACGGTCGTGCACAGGAACGCCTTGCCGGCGTAGAACACGTCGAAGTCGTCGAACCCGTCGCGGAAGGCCGCGGCGCGGGCCCGGAAGTCGGCCTCGTCCAGGACGTACGCCGGGGATCCATGCTCGGCCACGAGGTCGGTCAGCCGCACGCCCCCGACCTCCAGGACCCCGTCGACTTTCGCGGCGGTGCTCGACCACAGGTGCTGGACCAGGGCGTTGGGGTCACCGGGCTCGCGCAGCCAGGAGGGTCCGCGCAGCGCGCCGGACGCGTGGGCCCAGCCGGCCTCGTGGGTGTGGCTCATCGTCGCTCCTCCCCCGCGTCACATGCGCTCGGGCGCCGAGACGCCGAGCAGGTCGAGGCCGTTGGCGAGCACCGTGCGGGCCGCCACGGTGAGGACCAGGCGCGCGTGGTTGACCGGGCCCGCGGGCTCGTCGCCCTGGGGCAGCATCCGGCACTCCTTGGTGTCGTACCACTTGTTGAAGACCGACGCGGTGTCCTCGAGGTAGCGGGCCACGCGGTGCGGTGCGCGCAGCTCGGCGGCGGCAGTCACCACCCGGGGGAACTCGGCGAGCGCCCGGAGCAGGTCGCCCTCCCGCTGGTGCGAGAGCAGCCCGGCGTCGAAGCCCGCGACCGCGTCGTCGAGGGACATGCCCAGGTCGGCGGCGTTCTCGACCATCCGACAGGTCCGGGCGTGGGCGTACTGCACGTAGAACACCGGGTTGTCGTTGGTGGCCCGGGCCCAGAGCTCGAGGTCGAGGTCGATGTTGACGTCGCTGGAGTAGCGCGCCAGGGCGTAGCGGCCGGCGTCGACCCCGATCGCCTCCACCAGGTCGTCGATGGTCACCACGGTGCCGGCCCGCTTCGACATCCGCATGGGCTGGCCGTCGCGGAGAAGGTTGACCATCTGGCCGATGAGGATCTCGAGGTTGGTGCCGGGGGTGTCCCCGAACGCCGCGCACATCGCCATCATCCGGCCGACGTAACCATGGTGGTCGGCGCCCAGCATGATCAGGCACCGGTCGAAGCCACGCTCGCGCTTGTCGAGGTAGTAGGCCAGGTCACCGGAGAGGTAGGCGCCGTTGCCGTCGGACTTGATGACCACCCGGTCCTTGTCGTCACCGAACTTCTCGGTCGACAGCCAGGTGGCGCCGTCCTGCTCGTAGATGTTGCCGAGCTCGCGCAGCCGCTCGACCGCGCGCTGCACGGCACCGGACCTGTGCAGCTGGTCCTCGTGGAAGAAGACGTCGAAGTCCACACCGAAGTCGTGCAGGCTCTTCTTGATCTCGCTGAACATCATGTCGACACCGACGGCGCGGAAGACCTCCTGCGGGTCCTCGGACTCAAGGGCGTCGGGACGCTGCTCGAGCACGGCCGCCGCGATGTCGTGGATGTACTGGCCGCCGTAGCCGTCCTCGGGGGCCGGCTCGCCCTTGGCGGAGGCCAGCAGCGAGCTGGAGAACCGGTCGATCTGGCTGCCGTGGTCGTTGAAGTAGTACTCGCGGGTGACCTCGGCCCCGGACTTCTCGAAGATCCGGCCCAGCGCGTCGCCCACGGCCGCCCAGCGCACGCCGCCGATGTGGATCGGGCCGGTGGGGTTGGCCGAGACGAACTCGAGGTTGATGCGCTCGCCGTCGAAGGAGTCGTTGGCGCCGTACGTCGAGCCGGCCGCCACGATGTCGGCGGCCACCTTGCCCTGGGCATCGGCGGCGACGGTGATGTTGAGGAAGCCGGGGCCGGCGATGTCGACCGCGGTCACGCCCTCGGAGGCGAGCAGGCGCTCGCTGACCAGCTCGGCGAGCGCGCGGGGGTTCGTCCCAGCCCGCTTTGCCAGCTGCAGCGCCACGTTGGTGGCGTAGTCACCGTGCTCCTTGGATCGCGGTCGCTCCACCGTCACGTTCGCAGGGACGCCGTCGGGGAGGGTCAGGAGACCCTCGTCCGTCAGCGTCTGGAGGACGTCGACGATCGTGGTGGAGAGCTGCTCAGGAGTCACCCGGCAACCCTATCGGCGGCCCGCCGGACGCCCCGCATCGATATCCACGGCCGGACGGGCCCCGTGTCGGACGTCCACCTGCAGCGTGTCGTCGTGCCCGATTCGGCACCCCCCTCGCCGGGTTGTAGGGTGAGCGCGCTCCGCAGCCCGGTCGTCCCGGGCGGGGAGCATGCCTCCGTAGCTCAGGGGATAGAGCACTGGTTTCCGGTACCAGGTGTCGCAGGTTCGAATCCTGCCGGAGGCGCCCACACCCACCGCTCCCGCGGGCCGTTCCCAGCGGCCCCGAGCACCGCTCCGTCACACCGCCCCACCGGGGCCCTCCGGGACGGCCCACGGACAGATCCCGGTCGCTTGTACACCCCTGCTCAAGTCCCCCGCCCCTCCTGCCGATGCCCTCCCAGCGTGGGACGCGGGACCGGTGGTCCGAACGGGCTGGTCCAGACCACCCGAAGTGACTACCTAACCCCTCGGCGTCCGGGCCGTTCTACCTGCTGAGGTTCGTCGACTCGACGAAAGCCTCCCGGGAGGGGAGGGGTGCTTCACACACTCTTCCTGGCTACCACCGCTGAACCATCCAGCGACGACGAAAGTAGGAAGTGTGAAGAAGTCCCTGAAGAGGGCCGTGGCCGTCTCCGCCGTCTGCGCGGCCGGCCTGGCGGGCACCCTCACCACCACGACCACCGCGACCGCGGACGAGGCCGCCAAGTACGGGCCGTTCGTCGCGCAAGACCCCGCTAAGCGGGTCACCGACTTCGGCATGACCGCGCTCGCCTACGGCACGAAGGTGAGCCTGGGCGGCGTGGACATCAAGTCGCTCAAGGACGCCAAGAAGATCCAGGCATGCACCCGCACGGTTGGTCATCAGCGAATCGCGCCGTCCGAGCTCAGCACCCAGAAGATCACCGCGCTGCTCGGCGATGCCCTGCCGGTCGATCTTGCAGGCCTGATCCATCTCTCGCCGAGCACCAGTTACACCGAGACCTACAAGACCGACGACGGCGTCACCGGCGTCCGGGCGACCAACCTCCTCGGCGACATCGTCTTCGGGGCGAAGGAACTGGCCCCCGGTGTCGAGTTGCCCACCTTGGAGATCAAGGGACTTGAGGCCGTTGCCGACTCCTTCCACGACCCGGCCGACCTCAACCAGGATGGCAATCCTTTCGGAACGGCTGAATCGTTCGGCTTCAAGTCGCTGAAGCTCGTCCTCCCCGAGGGCGGTGTGATCGGCGAGACCCTAAACATGCTTCTGGAGAACCTCGGTCTCGGTGACACCGAGGTCGTCAACGAGATCATCAACGTGCCGCTCGGCATTCTCGTCGACACACTGAACGAGATCATCGACCTTGCGGATCCGATCCTGGGCGACGTCATCGAGATTCCGGGCCTGGGATCGATCGGCCTCGGCTCCTCCTTCAGCAAGGTCCAGGATGGCTTTGCGTCCTCCGGCGCCAACGCCCTGCAGATCGAGATCGACCCCACCGAGGCTGAGAACGACTCCGTGGCCCTCCTGAAGCTGGGCTACGCCCAGTCCCGAATCGGCGCACCGGCTCGGTCAAGCGTCTTCCGCTCGACCATCATGGGCCTGAATTTCAAGGCGCTTCGCTTCAGCGAGAACCAGGAACTGCTCCACCTGGGAGGCATCGGCACCGAGGCGATCCCGTGCGAGGGCACGGCCGGCGAGAAGGTCACCAAGGCCATCGAGGGGTCTCGTACGATTCCGCTGAACATCCCCGGCCTGGGTGGCCTGGCGACGCTCAACGGCATCGAGTACTCCTACAAGGCCAAGCAGATGTCTCGGGGACGCGCACGTTCGGTGGCGACGTCCACCCTCGGTTCCCTTGAGATCCCGGCTCTTGACTTGGTGATTGAGGGCGTTCAGTCCAAGCTCAAGTTGCGCAGTACCGGCAAGCAGGGCGTGGCCGTTCGCGGCGCCAAGAAGCCCAAGTTCAAGCTGGCCCGAGTCCTGTACAAGGGCGAGGAGCTCCTCCCGCCCGGTGGCCTGCGGATTGGCGAGACCGTGGAGTTCGTGGTTGAGCAACTCAACAACACCAACGGTTTCATCACGTTCGGCCCCCGCGCGACCAGCAACCACTACGGCGGCAAGCTGGCGGCGACCCGCCTGACGATCGGCGACATCTTCACTCTCGACCTCGGCTGGCTCGAGTCGCAGATCTACCCCAAGTGACGCATGCTCGCTGAGGCGCTCCACGGCCTCGGCGACCTGACCGGCACCGCCGGTCCCCCCCACCTCCCGAACCGGGGCGGTCCTCCCAGAGGATCGCCCCGGTTCTGCGTCCCGGGTCTCGAGGCTCCTCGCTGGCGCTCGTCGCACCTCGACCAGCGGGAGTGGCTAGCAGCCCGGCGGAAGGGTGGCGTCGTTGCGGGCGGCGTTGCCGTAGCGGCGGGCAGCAGCGACGTTGGGCACCACGATGCTCGCGCCGCCGACGTTGCCGATCCGGCCGGGCACCACGCAGGTGGAGATGCGGCCCGGGTCCACCCGGGCGACGAGCTGGCCGAGGCGGAACAGCGTGGCCGGCCCCTCCCCCGTCGACATGTGCTGCAGCACGCTCAGCACCCCGCGCTCGACGAAGCCGGGGCGGGCGGACTGGGACCGCACCCGCGCGTGGATGCCGCGCAGCACCCGCTGCTGGTTGGCGGTCCGGGCGAAGTCACCGCCGGCCAGCGTCTTGCGGATCCTGGCGAAGGCCATCGCGTTGTAGCCGTTGAGCCGGATGCGCCCGGCTGCGAAGCCCCGGGGCTTGAGGTTCTCGTCGGAGAAGCGCCGCGGGTTGCTCACGGTGATGCCGCCGATGTCGTCGACCATGTCCTCGAAGAACGGGAAGCGGGTCACGAACACGTAGTCGGGCTGGATCCCCACCAGGTTGCCGACGGTGCGTCCCAACAGCTGCGGGCCGCCGTAGACCATCGCCGCGTTGACCCGGCCGCGGCCGAACCCGGGGATCGGCACGTAGGAGTCGCGCGGGATGCCGATCGCGGCCGCCGCACCGGTGCGCGGGTCGATGCCCACCAGCTGCAGCGCGTCACCGCGGGTCCGGGTCATCGACTGCCCCGGGCGGGCGTCCGACCCGACCGCCAGGATCCACACGGTCCCGCGCCCGACGTCGAGCCCCGTCGCATGCCGCATGCCGACCAGCACCGACTCCTCCGGCGCCACCTGCGAGTCCGGGACGACCGCGCCCGTGGTCGCGAGGACCGCCGTCAGGGCAGCCGCCCTCGCCGTACGCCGCCAGCCGCTGCGCGCCCGCGTGCTCATCGGCCGCCCCTCTCCCGCTTCGCCTCCTGCTTGGTCTGCCCCTTCGTCTGCCCCTTCGCCTGGCCCTTCGTCTGGCCCTTCGTCTGGCCCTTCGTCTGGCCCTTCGTCTGCCAGGGCCCCTGGGTCACGTCGAAGCCGAACACCTTCCACCCGCGGTCGAAGGTCAGCAGCAGCCGGCCCTGCACACGGATGCGCTTCTCCACCTCGCCGGTGGTGCGGTAGTCCATCCGGGTCCGCGCCGTCACCGCCCGCGCCCTGCCACCGGTGGCGAGCACGTCCACGGCGACGCGGCGCCGCAACGGCACCAGGTCGTCGATCCGGTCCCCCAACCGGGCACTGGTCATCAGGTCGCGCTGCTGCCAGGCCTGGGCCGAGGCGGCGCGGGTGAACCCGGGGAACGAGCCCTGGTAGCGCCGGCGCGGGTAGTCGGCCTCGACGAAGGCGGCGTCCCACCACCCGTCGACGACGCCCGCGACCCGCGCGGCGACCTGCCGGTGCTGCTTCGGGGAGAGCCGCCCGACCCGGGCACCCCGGACCACCGTCGTACGCACCTGGCCGGTCCGCTCACCGCCGTCGGAGCCGGCGCGCTGGCCCCGCGGCCCCGACGAGCCCTCACCGTCCTCGCCCGCGGTGCAGGCACCCAGCGGGACGACCAGCACCAGGGCGCCCGCGGCCAGGCCGGCGCGGCGCAGCGGTGAGTGACCGGAGGGGTGGCGGCGACGTCGCCGGCGCCTGGCGGGGTGGGGCACGCAAGCTCCTCGGAAAGTGCTCGGGGGAAGGGTCGGGGCCGCATCGGGACCCGGGAGGGTGTGGCGTCCACGACACCCTGCCCGAATACCGTCCCTGTCCTGGGTATTTGTACCGGCGGGGGTCTAGCCTGGGTGATCGCAATCCCACCCTCGCGCGCTCATCTGAAAGAGGCGAATCAAGCCGTGCCGCAGTCCCCTGGCAGCTCCTCCTCCACCGGCTCCCCCGAGGTCGCGAACGACTTCGGTGCCAACGAGTGGCTCGTGGAGGAGATGTTCGACCAGTTCCAGAAGGACCCGAGCAGCGTCGACCCCGCCTGGGCGGCGTTCTTCAAGGCCCAGGGCAACGGCCAGGGCAACGGCTCGACCAGCGGCTCGACCAGCGGCTCCGCCTCGAACGGCTCCTCCCCGAAGGCGGCCCCGGCGCCCTCGAAGCCGGCCGCCGCGCCCGCCCAGAAGAGCGAGAAGCCTGCGGCGAGGACCGAGACCAAGCCCGAGTCGAAGCCCGAGTCGAAGAGCCCGGAGCCCGCCAAGGCTCCCGCACCGGTCGCCAAGCCTCGCCCGGAGAGCAAGGCCGCCGAGGTCAGCAAGGGCACCTCCTCGCCCATGCCCAAGGAGACCAAGCCGGCCGCGAAGGCCGAGGCCAGCGACGAGCCGACGTACACCGTCCTGCGCGGCGCCCCGGCCCGTACGGCGCAGAACATGGACGTGTCCCTGACCGTCCCGACCGCCACGTCGATCCGCTCGGTGCCGGTCAAGCTGCTGTGGGACAACCGCACCGTCATCAACAACCACCTCGCGCGTGCGCGCGGCGGCAAGGTCTCCTTCACCCACCTGATCGGCTACGCGCTGGTCAAGGCGCTGAAGTCGATGCCGGAGATGAACAACGCCTACGCCGAGGTCGACGGCAAGCCCAACCTGGTCACGCCGGCGCACATCAACCTCGGTCTGGCCATCGACATCAAGAAGGGCGAGACGCGCCAGCTGCTCGTCCCCAGCATCAAGGCCTGCGAGACGATGGACTTCGCCGGCTTCTGGACCGCCTACGAGGACGTCGTCACCAAGGCCCGCGACGGCAAGCTGACCGTCGCGGACTTCCAGGGCACCACGATCTCGCTGACCAACGTCGGCGGCCTCGGCACCAACCACTCGGTGCCGCGCCTGATGACCGGTCAGAGCGCCATCATCGGCGTCGGCGCGATGGAGTACCCGCCCGAGTGGCAGGGCGCCTCGGAGGAGGCCATCGCCCGCAACGCCATCTCGAAGGTCATGACCCTGACCTCGACCTACGACCACCGCGTCATCCAGGGCGCGCAGTCCGGTGAGTTCCTCAAGCGCGTCCACCAGCTGCTGCTGGGCCAGGACGGCTTCTACGACGAGATCTTCCGCTCGCTGCGCATCCCCTACCAGCCGATCCGCTGGGGCGCGGACATCGCGACGTCCCACGACGACGAGATCTCCAAGCAGGCCCGGATCCTCGAGCTGATCCACGCCTACCGCGTGCGCGGCCACCTGATGGCCGACACCGACCCCCTGGAGTACCGCCAGCGCACCCACCCCGACCTCGAGATCGAGAACCACGGGCTGACCCTGTGGGACCTCGACCGCGAGTTCGCCACCGGCTCCTTCGGCGGCGAGGGCCGTCGCTTCATGAAGCTGCGCTCGATCCTGGGGATCCTGCGCGACTCCTACTGCCGCACGACCGGCATCGAGTACATGCACATCATGGACCCCGAGCAGCGCCGGTGGCTCCAGGAACGCATCGAGCAGCCGCACGTGAAGCCGCCCCGCGAGGAGCAGCTGCGCATCCTGCTCAAGCTCAACCAGGCCGAGGCCTTCGAGACCTTCCTGCAGACGAAGTTCGTCGGCCAGAAGCGCTTCTCGCTCGAGGGTGGCGAGACCACCGTCCCGGTGATCGACGAGATCTGCGAGGCCGCCGCGGAGGCGGGCCTCGACGAGGTCACCATCGGCATGGCCCACCGCGGCCGCCTCAACGTGCTGGCCAACATCGTCGGCAAGAACTACTCCCAGATCTTCCGGGAGTTCGAGGGCAACATCGACCCGCGCACCGTCCAGGGCTCCGGCGACGTGAAGTACCACCTCGGCGCCGAGGGCGAGTTCACCGCCGAGACCGGCTCGACGGTGAAGGTCTCGGTCGCGGCCAACCCCTCCCACCTCGAGGCCGTCGACCCGGTCCTCGAGGGCATCGCCCGCGCCAAGCAGGACGTGCTGGACCGCGGGCTGGAGTACCCCGTCCTGCCGATGCTGGTCCACGGCGACGCAGCCTTCGCCGGCCAGGGCGTCGTCGCGGAGACGCTCAACCTCTCCCAGCTGCGCGGCTACCGCACCGGCGGCACCGTCCACGTGATCGTCAACAACCAGGTCGGCTTCACCACCTCGCCGGGCTCCTCGCGCTCCTCGCTGTACTGCACCGACGTGGCCCGGATGGTCCAGGCGCCGATCTTCCACGTCAACGGCGACGACCCCGAGGCCTGCATCCGCGTCGCGCGGCTGGCCTTCGAGTACCGCCAGGCCTTCCACAAGGACGTCGTCATCGACCTGGTGTGCTACCGCCGCCGCGGTCACAACGAGGGCGACGACCCGTCGTACACCCAGCCGCTGATGTACGACCTGATCGAGCAGAAGCGCTCGGTGCGCAAGCTCTACACCGAGTCCCTCATCGGTCGTGGCGACATCACGATCGAGGAGGCCGAGCAGGTCCTCAAGGACTACCAGCAGCAGCTGGAGCGGGTCTTCACCGAGGTGCGCGAGGCCACCAGCCAGCCCTCGGGCTGGACCACGGTCCCCGACTACCCCGACAAGCCCGCCGGCGAGACCCGCACCTCGGTCGACCTCGACGTCCTCAAGCGGATCTCCGACGCCTACGTCACCCCGCCCGAGGGCTTCACCGTCCACCCGAAGGTGATGCCGCAGCTGCAGCGTCGCGCCACGTCGATCACCGAGGGCCCCATCGACTGGGGCACCGGCGAGATCCTCGCCTTCGGCTCGCTGCTGATGGAGGGCCGTCCGGTCCGCTTGGCCGGCCAGGACTCCCGTCGCGGCACCTTCGTGTCCCGCTTCGCCACCATCATCGACCGCAGGAACGCCGACGAGTGGACCCCGCTGTCCTCGCTCACCGAGGACCAGGCCAAGTTCTACGTCTACGACTCGCTGCTCTCGGAGTACGCCGCGCTGGGCTTCGAGTACGGCTACTCCGTGGCCCGTCCCGAGGCGCTGGTGCTGTGGGAGGCGCAGTTCGGTGACTTCGTCAACGGCGCGCAGACGGTGATCGACGAGTTCATCACCAGCGGCAAGACCAAGTGGCGCCAGGACTCCGGCGTCGTGCTGCTGCTGCCGCACGGCTACGAGGGCCAGGGCCCCGACCACTCCTCCGCGCGCATCGAGCGGTTCCTGCAGATGGCCGCCGACGAGGCGTTCGTGGTCGCCCAGCCGTCCACGCCGGCCTCCTACTTCCACCTGCTGCGACACCACTCGCTCGGCGAGGAGCACCGCCCGCTGATCGTCTTCACGCCGAAGTCGATGCTCAAGCGCAAGGAGGCCGCCTCGACGCCCGAGGAGTTCACCTCGGGCTCGTTCCGCCCCTTCATCGGCGATGCCGACGCGGACCCGCAGAAGGTCGACACCCTGCTGCTGTGCAGCGGTCGTGTCACCTGGGACCTCATGGTGGACCGGGCCAAGCGGGAGAACCCCGAGCGCTTCGCCATCGCGCGCATCGAGCAGCTCTACCCGCGTCCGCTCGACGACATCAAGGCCGAGATCGCCCGCTACCCCCACCTCAAGGAGGTCCGGTGGGTGCAGGACGAGCCGCGCAACAACGGCCCCTGGCCGCACTACGCGCTCAACGCCTGGTCCGAGGTCGACGCCACCGTCGTGCCGGTCACCCGGCCCGAGTCGTCCTCGCCGTCGGTCGGCACCGTCAAGCGTCACCAGGCCGAGCAGAAGGAGCTGCTCGACCAGGCGTTCGCCTGACGGGGACGCTGATGTACTTCACCGACCGCGGCATCGAGGAGCTGGTCTCGCGCCGGGGTGACGAGGAGGTCACCCTGGGCTGGCTCGCCGAGCAGCTCCAGGCGTTCACCGACGTCCACCCCGAGCACGAGTCGGCCGTGGAGCGCCTCGCGACGTGGCTGGCGAGGCTCGACGACCCGGAGGACTGAGTCCACACCGTCGTACGACGAGAGGGCCCGTGACGAGAACCTGTTCTCGTCACGGGCCCTCTCGCTCTAGGGTGCTGGGCATGACCTCGCTCGACCAGTCCCCCGACGTCGGCAGCCCCGACGCCGACACCCCGACGTACCCGCCCGCGCCGTGGACGATGGACGGCCAGCTGTGGTTGTCGCTGTTTCGGGTCGGGCACGACGTGGACGCCCTGCGCCCGCGCGGTGTGTACGGCGTCGCGCTGGTGTCCTACGAGGAGCCCAGCCCCCTCACCTACTCCGAGCTGCTGGTGGCGCGGGTCGTGAAGGCCCCCGTCAGGGCGGTGTCGATCACCGACATCTGGGTCGACTCCCCCGCCTCGGTGGCCGGCGGTCGGGGGCTGTGGGCGATTCCGAAGGAGCTCGCCGACTTCCGCCGCACCAGCGAGCGCGGGACCGTGCGCGAGCGCACGTCGTGGTCGGTGGACGTGGAGGGACGACCCGTGGTCCGGGCCCGCTTCACCGACGCCTCGCACGCCGTGCCCCGGGTGCGCTTCAAGGGCGCCACCTGGCAGCCGCCCATCGACGACCACGTCGACCCCGTCACAGCCACGCTCACCGGGTCCGCGAAGGCCGCACCGTGCCGCTCGGCCTGGGAGATCGCCCCGGACGGGCCGCTGGGCTGGCTGGCCGGAGCCCGCCGGTTGGCGTCGTTCCGCCAGACCGGCTTCCGGATGACCTTCGGCTAGTCCAGCTCCTCGGGCGCCGGCGGCTCCTGCTGCTCGGCGGCCCGCTTCGCGGCGTCGCGGATCTCGAACACCTCGGTGGCCAGGCCGCCGATCGCGCCGGCGACGTCCTTGACCGCGGAGGTGAGGATGCCGGCGACCTCACCGACGGTGTGGGCGGTCGCCTCGACGGTGCTCTGCACCGCGTCCTTGCCGATCTCCGCCTTGCTGATCCGGTCCTTGCCGGTGGGGCCGCTGGTCATGGGGACAGTCTGGCCCGCCGCGGGGCGGCGGGCCAGGTGTCGTGCCTCACGGGCTGGATCCGGCGGCGGGTCAGGCGGCCGCCGCGGCCACGTCGGAGCCCGCGGCCGGGGTCGCCTTCGGCGTACGACGGCCGGGGAGCGCGAGGCGGCAGATCTTGGCGAACACGCTGCCGACCTGCTTGTGCAGCGGGCCGGTGTTGTAGGGCAGCCCGTAGCGCTGGCAGATCTCCTTGACCTCCTCGGCGACCTCGGGGTAGCGGCGCGCCGGCAGGTCGGGGAAGAGGTGGTGCTCGATCTGGTGGGACAGGTTGCCGCTCATGACGTGGAAGAGCGGGCCGCCGGAGATGTTGGCCGAGCCGAGGACCTGGCGGTAGTACCAGTGCCCCCTGGTCTCCTGACCGTCCTCACCGTCGCGGCACTCCTCCTCGGTGAACGTCTCGACCCCGGCCGGGAAGTGGCCGCAGAAGATGATGTTGAACGCCCACACGTTGCGCACCAGGTTGGCGACCGCGTTGCCCGCGAAGGTCAGCGGGAACAGCGGGCCGGTCAGTGCCGGGAAGAGCAGGTAGTCCTTGAGCGCCTGGCGGCGGATCTTGCGCATCAGCCCGGGGTAGAGCGGCTTGTTGTCCTCGAGCTTGCGCTTGCCGGACACGATGTTCTCGACCTCGAGGTCGTGCAGGGCCACGCCCCACTCGAACAGCACCATCAGCAGGAACGCGTAGACCGGGTTGCCCAGGTAGTAGGGCCGCCACTTCTGGTCCTCGTCCATCCGCAGGATGCCGTAGCCGATGTCGCGGTCCTTGCCCAGGATGTTGGTGAAGGTGTGGTGGATGTAGTTGTGGGAGTACTTCCACTGCTCACCGGGGCACACGGTGTCCCAGTCGAACATCCGCGAGTTCAGGCCCGGGTCGCCCATCCAGTCGTACTGGCCGTGCATGACGTTGTGGCCGATCTCCATGTTGTCGAGGATCTTCGACAGCGAGAGCGCGGCGACGGCCAGCGGCCAGGCGGGGGGCAGGTAGAACATCGCGCGGCCGGCGACCTCGAGGCCGCGCTGGTACTTCACTACCTTGCGGATGTACTCCGCGTCGGCCTCGCCGAGGTCGGCCAGGACGCGCTGGCGGATCGCGTCCATCTCCTCGCCGAACGCCTTGAGCTGCTCGGGCGTGAGCGGGACCTTGCTGGAGACGGGGCCGGTGGTGGGGCCGGTGGTGGGTGCTGCCTGGGTGGTGGTCATCAGGTGTTCCCTTCGATCGGAGGGGCGAGGGCGGAGCGTGCGGGAGTGACGGGTGGAGCGTGCGCGAGTGACGTCTCGGCGTCAGAGGTCGACGACGCAGTCACCGACGGGGGCCGAGACGCAGACACGGACCTCCTCGTCGGGCAGCGAGGACTCCTCGCCGGTGAGGACGTTGCGGACGGTGCCGCTGGACTTGGTGGCGGTGCAGGAGAAGCAGATGCCCATCCGGCAGCCGGAGGTCGGGCGCAGACCGAGCGCCTCGGCCTGCTCCAGCAGAGTGGCACCGGTGTTGGCGGCCTGCCTGCCCGCCCGGGAGAAGGCGACGTCGCCCTCGGCGGCACCCGAGGGCACCACGCTGGCCACGTTGAACAGCTCGGTGCGCAGGCGGGTCGAGTCGGCGTACGCCTCGCGGACCAGGTCCAGCATCGGGCCCGGGCCGCAGGCCCACGTGTCGGTCTCGGCGTACGCCGGCACGAGGCGACGCAGCTCGAACTCGCTGAACACGCTGCCGTGGCGCAGCACGACGTCGACGTCGTTGTCGGCCGCGGCGATCCCGGCCAGCTCGTCGGCGAAGATCTGGTCCTCGGCCGAGCGGGCGTAGTGCAGGAAGGTGACGCGGCGGCCGGCGCGACCGTCGTACCCGTCGCGCAGCAGGGTGCGCAGGATCGCCATGGCCGGGGTGATGCCCGAGCCGCCGGTGAGGAAGAGCAGGTGGTTGTTGGTGGGGGTGGCCGGGCTCTCCTCGAGCACGAAGTCGCCCTCGGCCTGCGAGAGGTGGACGATGTCGCCGGGCTGGGCGCGCTCGACCAGCCAGCGCGAGACCGACTGGCCGGGACGGGCCTCGCCCTGCGCGCGGACGGTGATCGTGATGGTCTCCCCCGGCAGCGAGGCGGCCGAGGAGATCGTGAAGCAGCGGGTGGTGCGGCGGCTGCCCGGCAGGTCGACGCCGACCTGGACGTACTGCCCGGCACGGTGACCGCGCCAGGTGCTCGTCGGCTGGAGGGTGATCGTGGCGACCGGGTGCTCACCGCCGGTCTCGCGGTGGACCGAGAGGACGCGGGCGCGGACCTCGTTCGCCGCCCACATCGGGTTGATCTGCTCGAGGTAGCGGTCCACGCCGTGCGGGGAGGTGAGTGCGGCGACCGCGCGGGAGCGGAGGATGGTGCCGGCGAAGCTCATGACATCTCCTGTCGTGGGTGAACGTCCGTGCACTCAATGTTGCGGGAGTCCTCTTGCGAAGGTCAAGAACCACGCCGGTGACGCCGACCACCCCACCCCGTGAGCGTGGACACACGTGCACTGACAGGACGAACTGCCGGACCGATACGCTGGGCCGGTGAGCGAGACCCGCCCCGAGAGCCGACTCGAGCGCAAGGAGCGCACCCGACGCGCGATCCTCGACGCGGCCCTCGAGCTGTGCGAGGACTCCAGCCTCGTCGCCCTCTCCCTGCGCCAGGTCGCCGGACGCGTCGGCATCGTGCCCACCGGCTTCTACCGGCACTTCGAGTCGATCGAGTCCCTCGGCATGACCCTGGTCGACGAGTCCTTCGCCTCGCTGCGCGCCATGCTGCGCGACGTGCGCCGGATGGACCGCGACTTCTCCGGTTCCTTCGCGGTCATCGTCGACCGCTCGGTCGAGATCCTGGTCGAGCACGTGGCCCGGCAGCGTGCGCACTTCGCCTTCATCGCCCGCGAGCGCACCGCCGGGCCGCCGGCCGTGCGCGACGCGATCCGGCACGAGATCGACCTGTGCGAGCGCGAGCTGGCCACCGACCTCGCCCGGATCCCGGGCACCGACGCGTGGAGCGGCGAGGACCTGCGGATCCTGTCCAACCTCATCGTGCACGCGATGGTCTCCACCGCGGAGTCCCTCATCGCCGCCGCCGGGCGCCCGGCGATGGAGGAGCAGATCGCCGCCACCGCCCGCACCCAGCTGCGCATGGTCATCATCGGGGCGCTGCAGTGGCGCTCCCGGGCCGGCGACTAGCGCGGCTTGACGGTCAGGTCGGGGATCGTGGCGTCCCCAGGCAGGTCGAGGACGTGCAGGATCGCCTCGACGACGGTCGAGGGCTGGACCCAGTCCGCGGCGTCGTACTCCTTGCCCTCCTGGGCGTGCACCTTCTCCTGCATGGGCGTGGCCGTCCGACCCGGGTAGACCGAGCTCACCCGGACACCGTGCGGGGCCTCCTCGCCGCGCAGGGAGTCGGCGAAGGCACGCAGGCCGTGCTTGGACGCGGCGTACGCCGACCACTGCGGGTGGGCGAACAGCCCGGCGCCGGAGTTGACCAGGACCACCGTGCCCCGGGCCGCTCGCAGCGCCGGCAGGGCGACCCGCGTGAGCACCGCCGGCGCCACCAGGTTGACCTGGAGCTGCTCGGTCCAGGCCTGCACCGACAGGTCGGCGACCGCGCCGAGCTCCACGACGCCGGCCGCGTGCACCACCGAGTCGAGCCGCTCCGGCAGGTCCAGCGCCTCGGCGTCGCCCGGCGACGCGAGGTCGGCGACGAGCGGCCGGGCGCCGGGAAGCACGGCGGCCATCTCCTCGGCCCGCTGCGCGCTGCGTGCGACGACGAGCACCTCGTCACCGCGCTCGAGCAGGGCGCCGGCGAGCAGCTCGCCGATGCCCGAGCCGGCGCCGGTCAGCAGGTGCGTGCGGGTCACCGGGCCAGGACGATCTTGCCGAACACGTCGCCCTCGACCATCGCGGCGAAGCCGTCGGCGGCCTTCTCCATCGGCAGTGTCCTGTCGACGAGCGGGCGGGCGCCGGTGGCGTCCAGCAGCGAGACCAGCGAGGCCAGCTCGTCGCGGGTGCCCATGGTCGAGCCCACGACCGAGAGCTGGAGGAAGAAGATCCTGGTGAGCTCGGCGTCGTCGAGCTTCGGGCCCGAGGTGGTGCCGGAGATGACGATGGCGCCTCCGGGGCGCAGCGAGCGGATCGAGTGGGACCACGTGGCCCGGCCGACGGTCTCCATGACCGCGTCGACCTTGACCGGCAGGCGCGCGCCCGACTCGAAGACCTCGTGGGCACCGATCTCCAGCGCCCGGGCCCGCTTGGCCTCATCGCGGCTGGTGGCCAGCACCTTCAGCCCGGCCGCACGCCCCAGGATGATGCAGGCGGTGGCGACGCCGCCGCCCGCGCCCTGCACGAGCACGGTGTCGCCGGCCTTGAGGCCGCCCCGCGTGAAGAGCATGCGGTACGCCGTCAGCCACGCGGTCGGCAGGCAGGCGGCCTCCTCGAAGGACATCGAGGCCGGCTTGGGCACCACGTTGCGGCGCGGCACGACGACCTTGTCGGCGAAGGTGCCCTGGTGGCGCTCCGACAGCAGCGACCGCCGCGGGTCCAAGGTCTCGTCGCCGGTCCACGACGGGTCGCTGACGACGGCGTGCACGACGACCTCGCGGCCGTCCTCGTCGTAGCCCGCGGCGTCGCAGCCAAGGATCATCGGCAGCGACTCCTCCTTCAGCCCGACGCCCTTGAGCGACCACACGTCGTGGTGGTTGAGCGAGGCCGCCTGGACGGTGACCGTGGTCCACCCGTCGGGGGCCACCGGGTCGGGCCGCTCCCCCACGCGCAGCGCGGAGAGCGGGTCGTCGGCGGAGAAGGAGTCGGCGTAGACGGCGAACATGGGAGCGACGCTACCGAGGCTCGATCAACGCCGCGCCACCCCGTCGGCCCGCGCCGCCTCGGCCACGGCCGAGGAGACGGCGCCGGGCACGCGCGGGTCGAACGGGCCGGGGATGACGTAGTCCTCGCGCAGGTCCTCGCCGACCAGCTCGGCCAGCGCGGTGGCGGCCGCGAGCTTCATGCCCTCGGTGATCGCGGTGGCGTGGACGTCGAAGGCGCCGCGGAAGATGCCGGGGAAGGCCAGCACGTTGTTGATCTGGTTGGGGAAGTCCGAGCGACCCGTGGCCACGATCCGGGCGTACTTGTGGGCGATGTCGGGGTGCACCTCGGGGGTGGGGTTGGCCATCGCGAAGATGATCGCCTCCGGGGCCATCCGGGCGACGTCCTCCTCGGGGATGGTGCCGCCGGAGACGCCGAGGTAGACGTCGGCGCCGTCCAGCGCCTCGGCGAGCGTGCCCGAGCGTCCCGTGCGGTCGGCGGTGATCTCGGCCAGCGCCTTCTTGACCGGCGTCAGGTCGTCGCGACCGGAGTGCACGACCCCCTTGCGGTCGGTGACCGCGATGTCCTCGATGCCGGCCTCGATGAGGATCTTGGCGATCGCCACGCCGGCGGCACCGGCACCGGAGATCACCACGCGGGTGGTGGCGTACTCGCGGCCGGTGAGCTTGAGCGCGTTCTGCAGCGCTGCCAGCGCGACGACGGCGGTGCCGTGCTGGTCGTCGTGGAAGACCGGGATGTCGAGGCGCTCCTTGAGCCGGTCCTCGATCTCGAAGCAGCGCGGCGCAGAGATGTCCTCGAGGTTGATGCCGCCGAAGCTCGGCGCCATCCGCGCGACGGTCTCGATGATCTCGTCGGTGTCGGTGGTGTCGAGGCAGATCGGGACGCCGTCGACGCCGCCGAACTGCTTGAACAGCACCGCCTTGCCCTCCATGACCGGCATCGCGGCGGCCGGGCCGATGTCGCCCAGGCCGAGGACGGCGGTGCCGTCGGTGACCACGGCGACGGTGTTGGGCACCCAGGTGTAGTGCTGGGTCATCGACGGGTCGGCCGCGATGGCCTCGCAGACCAGCGCCACACCGGGGGTGTAGGCGAGCGAGAGGTCCTCCTTGCCGGTCAGCGGCGTGGAGGAGATCCCCATCTTGCCGCCGACGTGGAGGTCGAAGACGGGGTCACCCTCGTGCGGGTGGTGGGCTGCACGGAAGGGCTGCGGGGTGTTCGGCGACTCGGACACGGCGGGCAGTCTGGCACAGCAGCAGGACCCCCCTGGGGGCCGTCTCGGGGTGCGATGGATCACAGCCGCCGGGGTCGCGGCCACAGCCTGCCCACGACCACGGCCCGCACCCTCTCCTCCGGCACCGGACCGCGGTGCCGGGAGTCCACGCCGACCGCCGGGTCGTCGCTGAGCAGCCACCACCCCGCCGCACCGCTCGCCGTCGTACGCCGCTCGACGGCCCGCTTCACCGCGACCGTCCCGTCGGCCAGCTCCCCGACCACCACGTCGCCGGCCACGGGCGGGCGGCCGTGCACGACCACCAGCAGGTCCCCCGGGAGGAGGGTCGGGGCCATCGACGCGCCGCGGACCCGGGCCAGCCCCAGACGCCGGGCCGAGCCGAGTCGTGCCCAGGAGGCCCAGGAGGCCCAGGAGGCCCAGGAGGGTGGTCGTCGTCGCCAGGGTGGGTGCACGAGAGTAGTGTCCCAAGCGTTCGACACGGACGACCCGACGAGAGGATCCGCATGTTCGCGAAGCTGTTCGCCCCCACGATCGAGGTCTCGGCCCACTGCGACCTGCCGTGCGGTGTCTACGACCCCGCCCAGGCCCGCATCGAGGCGGAGTCGGTCAAGGCGATCATCGCCAAGGCCAATGACAGCGACGACCCCGACTTCAAGACCCGCGCGGTCCTGATCAAGGAGCAGCGCTCGGAGCTGGTCAAGCACCACCTGTGGGTGCTGTGGACCGACTACTTCAAGCCGCCGCACTTCGAGAAGTACCCCCAGCTGCACACGCTGGTGAACGAGGCCACCAAGCTCGCCGGCGCCTCCGGCACCAAGGGCACGATGGACGCCGAGGTCGCCGACCAGCTGCTGGCCAAGATCGACGAGATCGCCGAGATCTTCTGGGAGACCAAGAAGGCCTGAGTCGCGCCACGCGACCGGTCGGCCGGCCCCACCGGGCCGGCCGACCACCCTTCCTCCGCATCCCACCGCACCCCCTGAGGACTGCTGCATGACACTGCCCGGTCACACCGACCCGTCGGGCGCACGTCCCGACGTCGAGCTGCGCCTGCCCGCGGACGGCGCCTACGTGTCCGTGCTCCGCACCCTCACCGCCGGGCTCGCGGCCCGGCTCGACTTCACCATCGACGACATCGAGGACCTCCGGATGGCGGTCGGCGAGGCCTGCGCGATGGTGCTGCCGGAGGCCGACCCGGGCACCGACCTCACCGGTCGCTTCGTGCTCGCGCCGGGCCGGCTCACCGTCTCGGTGGCCGTCGGCGCCTCGCAACCCTCCCCTCCGGACCACGACTCCTTCGCCTGGCAGGTGCTGACCACCCTGGCCAGCAGCGCCACCGTCAGCACCGCCGAGGGCGAGCTGGTCGTCACCCTCGTGATGACCCCCGACGCCGCCACGGGCGCGTGATCGTGTCCGCGGCCCCCGGCCCGGACACCCCGGCCACCCCGCTGCCCGACGTCGCCCTTCCCGACGTCCCGGACCCGCCCGAGGCCACCGAGGCCGCGGACGTGCGCCGGCAGAGCATCGAGGAGACCCGCCGACGCAGCGCCGAGCTGTTCGCCGACTTCCTCGACGAGGGCGCCTCCGCCGCCAGCCGCGAGGCCGCCCGCGACGCCCTGGTCCGCCTCCACCTGCCCCTGGTCGAGCACTGCGCCCGACGCTTCCGCAACCGCGGCGAGCCCTTCGAGGACCTCGTCCAGGTCGGCACGATCGGACTGATCAAGAGCGTCGACCGCTTCGACACCGGCCGCGGCGTGGAGTTCTCGACCTACGCCACGCCCACCATCATCGGCGAGATCAAGCGCTACTTCCGCGACAAGGGCTGGGCCATCAGGGTCCCCCGCCGGTTGCAGGAGCTGCGCATGCAGATCGGCACCGCGACCGCCGAGCTGACCCAGTCCCTGGGTCGCTCCCCCACGGCCGCCGAGCTCGCGGGCCACATCGGCTGCACGGTCGAGGAGATCGTGGAGGGCATCGAGTCCTCCAACGCCTACTCCACGCTCTCCCTGGACGCCTCCGACGACTCCGACGACGGCGCGGCGTCCATGCTCGACGCGCTCGGCGAGGTCGACGCCGGGCTCGAGCACGTCGAGGTGCGCGAGTCGATCAAGCCCCTGCTCGACCAGCTCGGCGCGCGCGAGAAGAAGATCCTGCTGCTGCGCTTCTTCAAGAACATGACCCAGAGCCAGATCGCCGAGGAGATCGGCGTCTCCCAGATGCACGTCTCCCGGCTGCTCAACCGCACCCTGGAGCAGCTGCGGGCCTCCCTGCAGAACGCGGAGTAGCCCGGGTAACCCAGGTATAGCCCGGGGTAGCCCGCACTAGCCCCGGCGGTCGTCCTGGGGCCGGTCGTCGGGGAGGGTCCCCAGCGCCCGCATCGTGTCGGGGTGGAGCATCCCGGCCAACGCCACCAGCGCCGAGCCGACCAGGACCAGTGCGACCAGCGGTGCGTCCTTGAGGTTCCAGGCCAGGCCCAGCGCGATCAGCTGGGCCAGGAGCAGCGGGCCCCGCGCCCACCCGGACAGCCGCAGCAGCCCCCACGAGCAGCCCAGCACCGCGCCACCGGTCAGGGCGAAGAAGACCGCCGTCGAGATGCCGAGCGAGAGCCGCTCGGAGTCCACGCTGGCCGCCTCCAGCACCGCGAGCAGCAGCAGTGCGAGGCCCTCCAGCGCCCCGATGCTGGCCGCCACCACCAGGGGGGCGGGCCGGTTCTGGCCGTCAGGAGCGGTCTGGCCGGTCGGGTCCGGGGCGGCGTCGTCCACGGAGGGAGACACTAGTCGCCGGCTCCGGGTCGCCCGGCGGAGGTCGCCGGGGCCGGGACACCGGCCATAGCACGGCCCGCGCGACATCTCCGCGAAACACGGTTGTGACGTAGGAAACCAATGCTTAGCGCAGTAGGGGCTTGTTTAGCGATCCAATCCTTGCCACGCTGGTCGCTGCGCTTGAGGTTGAGTCAACTCCTGCATGCCCACCGGCGTGCCACGACCACCCGGCGACAGCGCCGCAGGCCCTGCCACCCCTGGCTTGCCCGGACGTAGAAGGAAAGAGGGATACCCCAGCCATGGATTGGCGCCACCGTTCCGCCTGCCTCGACGAGGACCCCGAACTCTTCTTCCCGATCGGCAACACGGGTCCCGCGATCCTCCAGATCGAGGAGGCCAAGCAGGTCTGCCGTCGCTGCGACGTGCGCGAGCAGTGCCTGCAGTGGGCTCTCGAGGCCGGCCAGGACCACGGGGTCTGGGGTGGCCTCAGCGAGGACGAGCGGCGTGCCCTGAAGCGTCGCACCTCCCGCGCCCGCGTCCGCACCGCCTGAGCCCCGACCCGCGCCACGGCCTCACTCGACGGGGAGGTCGATCCCTGCGCGGGTCCCGCCCCCGTCGGCCGGCCCCAGCGTGAGCCGCCCGCCGAGCTCGGACTCCACGAGCGTGCGGACGATGGACAGGCCCAGGTTGGTCGAGCCGTCGAGGGTGAAGCCGTCGGGCAGCCCACGCCCGTCGTCGACGACCGCGACCTCCAGCCGGTCGTCGCCCCGAGCCACCTCCACGGTGATCGTGCCGGACGCCTCCCCCTCGGGGTCCCCGGGCTCCGGCGAGCGGTGCTGGAGCGAGCGGTCCGCGTCGTACCCGTGCTCGACGGCGTTCTGCAGCACCTCGGTGAGGACCATCGCCAGCGGCGTCGCCGTCTCCGACGGCAGCCGCTCGAAGGAGCCCTGACGGCGGATCCGCACCCGCCCCGCCATCGCCGTGACCTCGGCGACCATCCCGCAGAGCCGGTCGGCGATCTCGTCGAAGTCGACGTCCTCCTCGACGGCCTGACTGAGCGTCTCGTGCACGATCGCGATCGACCCCACCCGGTGCACGGCCTCCTCGAGCGCGGCCTTGGCCTCCGGGGCCTCGATGCGCCGGGCCTGCAGGCGCAGCAGCGCGGCGACCGTCTGCAGGTTGTTCTTCACGCGGTGGTGGATCTCGCGGATGGTCGCGTCCTTGGTGATCAGCTCCCGGTCGCGTCGGCGCAGGTCGGTCACGTCGCGCACCAGGACCAGCGCGCCGATGTGCTCGCCCTCGGGGCGCAGCGGGATCGAGCGCGCGATGAGCGCCACGCCGTCGGTGGAGAACTCGGTGTCGCGATGGGCGCGGCCGCCCATCACCGCGCTCAACGTCTCCTCGTCGGGCCGGCGTCGCGAGGGCACCAGCGACCGGGTGAGGTCGACGAGGCGGTGCCCGGCGAGGTCACCGTGCAGCCCCAGCCGCCGGAAGACCGACTGTGCGTTGGGGCTGGCGTAGACCACCTTGCCCTCCGCGTCGACGCGGACGAAGCCGTCACCCACCCGCGGGGAGTCCGCGTGGTCGCTGCGCTGCCCGGTGGCCGGGAAGTGCCCGGCCGCGATCATCCGGGTCAGGTCGGCGGCGGTCTGGAGGTAGGACAGCTCGAGCCGGCTGGGCGTGCGGACCCCGAGCAGGTTGGTGTTGCGCGCGACCACGGCGATCACGCGGCCTCCGTGGCGGACCGGGATCGTCTCAACCCTCACGGGCACCTCGTCGCGCCACTCCGGGTCGCCCTCGCGCACGAGCCGCCCCTGCTCCAGCGCCTGGTCGAGCAGGGGTCGTCGCCCAACGGGCACGAACGTGCCGATGACGTCGTCGACGTACGCCGTCGGGGCGGTCGTGGGCCGCATCTGTCCCGCCGCCCAGAAGCCCGCCCCGCCCCTGTCCGGGAGCCAGAGCACCAGGTCGGCGAAGGACAGGTCGGCGATGATCTGCCAGTCCGCCTGCAGCAGCTGCAACCACGCCACGTCGGCCGCGTCGAGGTCGGTGTGGCTGCGGACGAGCTCGGTCAGCGAGGTCACGGGGCGAGCCTAGGTCCGAGGTTCGCGATGTCGTCGTCGGGTGGCAGGATTCGCACCATGACGGGGAGCGTCTCGGGGAGCTACTGGAAGCAGGTGCTGGCCGACGACATGGCCGTACCGACCGACCGACCGCTCGGGGACCTCACCGCTGAGCTGACCCGGATGCTGGGCGACCCGGACCCGGTCCTGCGCGACGGCACCGCCTTCCCCACCCTGGCGACCTGGGTGTCCCGCGGGGTCTACGACGACCTGCTCGGCGGGCTCGGGGACGGCATGGCCGCCGGCCTCTCCACCGGCCTGGGCGAGACCGACGACGACTCGGTCTTCCGCCGCTCCTTCTCCGCCCTGGTGCTCGGCGCCTGCATCGCGCGTGACAACCAGCGCCCGCTGGTGCCCGGCGGCAAGATCCTGGAATGGGGCGACCGGCTGGCCACCTGGCTGCTGCGCGAGGAGGACCTGCGCGGGTTCGTGCCCGGCAAGGGCTGGGCGCACGCCGTGGCGCACGGTGCCGACGCGTTGGGCACGCTGGCCTGCTCCCCCCACCTGCACACCCCCGAGCTGACCGTCCTCCTCGACGTGGTGGCCGACCGGCTGCTGCGCCCCGCCACCACCTCGTGGGCCAGCGGCGAGCCCGACCGCCTGGCCCTCACCGTGGTCCAGGTGCTGCGTCGGGACCTGGTGCCGATGACGGTGGTCGAGCCCTGGGTCAACCGGGTCGCCGCGGCCGCGACGCACGGGCCCGGCGAGGACGCCGATCCCTACTCCCGCTCGGCCAACCCCGAGGCGTTCCTGCGCGCGCTCTACCTCCAGCTGGCGATCGGCCCGCGACCGCCGACGGTCCGCAGCGACCTGCTGCTGGTGCTGGTCGAGGCCCTGCGTCGCTCCAACCCGTGGACGCTCGCCCCCGACGCGCACTGAACCCTCCCCCGCCGGAGGTGACCGCCGGGTAACGTGCGCCACATGACGCAGCTCGAGGGCCACGCCGGTGCGCTGGCCGTCGCCGTGGCACGTGCCCACGGCGTGGAGACCATGTTCACCCTGTCCGGGGCCCACGTGTTCCCGCTCTACGACGGTGCGGTGCAGGCCGACCCGCCGATGCGGTTGCTCGACGTGCGCCACGAGCAGACCGCGGCGTTCGCGGCCGAGGCGACCGGCAAGCTGACCCGGGTCCCCGGCCTGGCTGTCCTGACCGCCGGCCCCGGCGTCACCAACGGCGTGAGCGCCGTGGCGCAGGCGCAGTTCGCCGGCTCCCCGATGGTGGTCGTCGGCGGTCGCGCCCCGCAGAACCGTTGGGGCACCGGGTCGCTCCAGGAGCTCGACCAGCCGCCCATCTTCGAGCCGGTCTCCAAGCTCGCGCGCACGATCCCCACCGCAGGCGACGTGCTCGGTGGCATGCACGAGGCCTTCACCGTCGCCCGCTCCTCGCACCGCGGCCCGGTCTTCGTCGACGTCCCGATGGACGAGCTCTTCAACGCCTCCGCCGGTGAGCTGGCCCCCGGCGGCCCCTCCCGCGGCCAGGACCCCGACACCGACGCGCTGGACACCATCGCGGACCTCCTGGTCGGGGCCTCACGGCCGGTGCTGGTCCTGGGCACCGACGTGTGGGCCGACGGCGCCGAGGAGGCCGCGCTGCGCCTGGTCGAGGAGCTGGGCGTGCCGGCCATCACCAACGGCATGGGGCGCGGCATCGTCCCCGGCGGCCACCCGCTGCTGGCCACCAAGGCCCGCGGCCAGGCGCTCGGCACCGCCGACCTGGTCGTCGTCGTCGGCACCCCGCTGGACTTCCGGCTCGGTTACGGCGTCTTCGGCGGCAAGGATGGCGCGGAGCCGGCGAAGGTCGTGCACGTCGCCGACTCCCCCGCCCAGGTGAGCGGGCACGCCACGATGGCGGCCTCGGTCGCCGGCGACCTCACGGCCTGCCTCGACGGCATCCTCGCCGCGGTCGACCGCCGCGGCCGCACGTCGTACGCCGGGTGGAGCAGCACCCTGCAGGAGACCGCGCGCGCCGCGGCCGAGCGCGACGCCGCGCTGCTGACCGCCGAGGCCGACCCGGTGCACCCCGCCCGCATCTACGGCGAGCTGGTCCCGCGACTGGCCGACGACGCCGTCGTGATCGGCGACGGCGGCGACTTCGTGTCCTTCGCCGGCAAGTTCGTCGAGCCCAAGCGGCCCGGCGGCTGGCTGGACCCCGGGCCCTACGGCTGCCTGGGCGCCGGCCTGGGCGCGGCGATCGCGGCCCGTCTGGCCCGACCCTCCGCGCAGGTGGTGCTGCTGCTCGGCGACGGCGCGGCGGGCTTCTCCCTGCTCGACGTCGACACCCTGGTCCGCCACGGCCTGCCGGTCGTCATGGTGATGGGCAACAACTCCGCCTGGGGCCTGGAGAAGGGCCCGATGCAGATGCTCTACGGCTACGACGTGGCGGCCGACCTGGCGAAGCAGACCCGCTACGACGAGGTCGTCAAGGCGCTGGGCGGTGCCGGCGAGACGGTCACCGACCCGCGCCAGATCGGCCCGGCCCTGGACCGCGCGTTCGCCTCGGGGGTGCCCTACCTCGTCAACGTCATCACCGACGTCGACGCGGCCTACCCCCGCAACACCTTCGGCATCTGACCGCTCGCCGGTGCAGATCCGACGGGCCGCCCCGGCCGACCTCGCCGCCGTCGGCGAGGTCACCGTGGCGGCGTACTCACCCTTCCTGCTGGGCCCTGAGGACCCCTACGCCGCCCGCCTACGCGACGCAGCCGCGCGGGCCGAGCAGGCCGAGCTGTGGGTCGCGGTCAGCGACGACGGGCACGGCCCGGCCGAGGTGCTCGGCAGCGTGACGACCTGCCCGGTCGGCTCCCCGTGGCGGGAGATCGCCCGACCCGACGAGGGCGAGTTCCGGATGCTCTCGGTGGCGCCGGGGGCGCAGGGCCAGGGCGTGGGGGCGGCGCTGGTCGAGCACGTCCTGGACCACTACCGACGTGCGGACGCACGGGCGGTCGTGCTGTCCTCGCTGGTGGAGATGGCCGCGGCGCACCGGCTCTACGCCCGTCACGGCTTCACCCGGCTGCCCGAGCGGGACTGGAGCCCGGTACCCGACGTCCACTTGATCGCCTTCGGCACCACCCTGGGAGGGACCCCATGACCGACCGCACCGACCTGACCGCCACGCTGCGCTTCACCGTGGGCGAGGACGACACCGCGCAGGCGGTGGGGTCCGGCGACCTCCCGGTCCTGGGCACCCCGCGCCTGCTCGCCTGGCTCGAGGCCGCGACCTGCGCTGCACTGGCCCCGGACCTGCGCGAGGGCGAGACCAGCGTGGGGACCCGCGTGGAGCTCGAGCACCAGGCGCCCAGCCCGCTGGGCGCGGTCGTGGAGGCCTCCGCCTCGGTGACCCACGTCGACGGACGGCTGCACCGGTTGACCGTGAGCGCCCGGCACGCCTCGGACACCCCGCAGGGGCGGCCCGGCAAGGTCGTGGCGACCGGCGAGGTGACCCGGGTGGTCGTCGACGCCGAGCGGTTCATGGGCCGGCTCACCGGCTCCTGAGCAGCGCTCGGGAGAGCCCGATTTCATCTCGGCTACGGCATTTGGGAGACTGGCCGCTGGCCTGTGCACGGGCCGACGACTATTCCGAGGAGATCACCATGGGCAAGACCGGTCGCAAGCGCCGCGCTCGCAAGAAGAAGGGCGCGAACCACGGCAAGCGCCCCAACGCCTGAGCGAGGTCGACGAACCTCCGCGCCAGACGCGCCGAACCCCCGGAGCCCACAGGGCCCGGGGGTTCTTGCGTCAGTGCTGCTGCGTGACGGTTCAGGTCTCGGAGATCCGGATCTGGACCTCGCGGACGCGCATCATGACCCGGGCCCGCAGGTCGTCGGGGGCGGACTCCGAGCAGGAGCGGGCCACGACGGACTTCACCGTGCGCTGGAGGTCGTACTTCTCCAGGCAGGGGTTGCAGGTGTCGAGGTGCATCCGCACCACGGCACAGTCGGCCTCGTCGAGCTCGTTGTCGAGGAAGTAGACGATGCGCTCGAGGAAGTCGGCGCACTCGCTGGCGCTGGGCTCGTGGTCGTGGTGGTGGGTGTGCTCGCTCATCACGACCCCTCCCCGGGCAGGCTCGAGGCGGGCAGCAGGTCGTTGGCTCGCACGTAGTCGGTGAGCATGTCGCGCAGCTGTCGGCGGCCGCGGTGCAGCCGCGACATCACCGTCCCGATCGGCGTCTCCATGATCTCGGCGATCTCCTTGTAGGCGAACCCCTCGACGTCGGCGAGGTAGACCGCCAGGCGGAACTCCTCGGGGAGGCGCTGCAGGGCGTCCTTCACCTGGCTGTCGGGGAGGTGCTCGAGCGCCTCGGTCTCCGCGGACTTCAGGCCCGTCGAGGAGTGCGACTCCGCCCGGGCGAGCTGCCAGTCCTCGACGTCCTCGGACATCGACTGCTGCGGCTGGCGCTGCTTCTTGCGGTAGCTGTTGATGAAGGTGTTGGTCAGGATGCGGTAGAGCCAGGCCTTGAGGTTGGTGCCCGGCTTGAACTGGTGGAAGGAGGAGTAGGCCTTGGCGAACGTCTCCTGCACCAGGTCCTCGGCGTCGGCGGGGTTGCGGGTCATCCGCATCGCCGCCGAGTAGAGCTGGTCGAGGAAGGGCAGCGCGTCGCGCTCGAAGCGGGCGGACCGCTCGGCGTCGGACTCGGTCGCGAGGTCAACCGGCTCGTCCGGCGGCAGGAGGCTGTCAGTCATCGTGTCCCAGCCTAGCCCCGGAGCGGTCGGGTGGACCCGCTCGTCGGTGGGTTCCAGCAGTGCCATCACGTGGGGCACAACGTCACCGTCGTACGCCGGCATTCCCGGCGGCCCCCAGCTCACCGGTCAGTCCGTCAGCACCTCGCGCACCAGCCACTCCAGCGTGGCCTCCACCAGCAGCGCCATCGCGTCGTCCTCGGTGAGGTCGCCGCGCTTGGGGACCTTGAACCCGTGGTCGGCGCCGGGCACGACCGCGAGGTGCACGTGGTCGGGCAGTGGGTCGGGGAACTCCTCGGGTCGGCCCATCGTGTCCCGCTCCCCCTGCACGACCAGCGTCGGGACGCCGGAGCCCTCGAGCTCGGCCAGGCGCGACTTCTCCGGCTTTCCGGGCGGGTGCAGCGGGAAGGCCAGCGCGAGGCAGCCGTGCCGCCAGGGCTGCTCGAAGCGGGCGACGGTGAACCCCTGCCGCGGCAGGTCGGCGGCCAGCGCCTCGAGGTCGCGGGTGTCGATGCCGACCCCCGCGCCGTGGCTGAGCAGCAGCGTCGCCGAGGCCTTGCGCGCCCGCTGGACGACCAGGCGCCCCGGCCCGTGCGGTGTCTCGACGATCTTCTCGGTCGCGCTCACGCCTCCCCCTCCAGCGGCAGCGGCTCGACGAGCTCGGGGCCGTTGTTGCGCACGTTGCTCACCAGCGTGGAGACCGGGAACGCCTCGAGGCGGCCGGGGGCCGCGGGGGCCAGCAGCCCGAGCAGGTCGCCGGCCTCGACGGTCGGGTCGAGCCAGTCGGCCCATCGCTCCCGCTCGACCATCATCGGCATCCGGTCGTGGATGTGGCCGAGGTCGTCCTCGGCGTCGGTCGTGATCACCGTGCAGGTCCACCGGAAGCGGTGCGGGTCGTCCTCGTTGCGGGTCGGGTCACGCCAGATCTCGTAGAGCCCGGCCATCGCCAGGGTCCCCTGGTCCTTGGGACGGATGAAGAACGGCTGCTTGCGCGGCTTGCCGGCCTTGGTCAGCTGCTCGGTGGGGTACCACTCGAAGTACCCGTCGGCCGGCAGCAGGCAGCGACGCTTGGCAAAGGCCCGCTTGTACGCCGGCTTCTCGGCGACGGTCTCGGCCCGGGCGTTGATCATCCGGTTGCCTATCGAGGGGTCCTTGGCCCACGACGGCACCAGCCCCCACTGCAGCACCCGCAGCTGGCGCTCGGCGGTGGGCCGCTCCTCGCCCTTGGGCGGCCGCTCGAGCACGGCGTACACGTCCTTGGTGGGCGCCACGTTGTAGTCGGGCTCCAGCGCTGTCTCCAGCATCGGCTGGTCGACCTCGAACTCCTCGACGAGGTCCTCGGGCCTGCGACTGGAGGCGTAGCGACCACACATGCGGGTCAGCCTAGGGGCGAGCGAGGCGCATGGTCAGGCGGCGATGCCGAGGGGGAAGAAGAAGTCGACACGTCTCGGTGGCTGGAGTGGGGCGGGGAGTCCGGGTGGTCGGGACACGTGATGGTGGCCGCTGGGGGTGGTGGTCCGGATCTCGCGAAGTGGGCCGGGGACGACCTGGCCGTGCCAACCGGTGGCTTCCTTGGCCTGGTTGCAGGCCACGCACCTGCCGTTGCCGTTCTCGGCGGAGGTTGCGCCGCCCTGGGCATGGGGCACGAGGTGGTCGAGGTGTCGGACGGGGGCGTCGCAGTAGGGGGTGGTGCAGGTGCGGTCGCGGGCGATGAGGAACGCGGCGAGCCCGGCGGGGAAGCGGCGGGCCTGGGAGTCCATGGCGACGAGCTGACCCGTCTGGGGCGAGACGTAGAGGCGGCGCAACGTGGCCAGCCCCTCGGCCGTGGAACGGGCGACGAGGTCGCGGACCAGGTCGGCGGGCAGCGGGATCGCGGCGACGCCGGGGGCGGAGATCCAGCCGGGCTGGTCACCGGCCTCGCCGGGGACGCCGAGCAGGGTGGCGTCGGAGACGGTGACCTGGACCGCGACCGGGACGGCCGGGTCCGCGGGCGCGACCTGGTCGGGCGTGGGGGCCACGCCCTTCTCCGGCTCGCGTCGGGCCTTGATCGCGTCCACGAGGGTGTCGCACATGACCTGGCCACGGGTGCGGTCGTCACCGGCGGCACGCGCGGAGTCGGCAGCACGGACCAGGGTGGCGTGGATCTGCACGCCCTGGGCCAGCAGCAGCAGGACGGAGAACCGGGCCATGCCGTCGGGGGCGGGGCGGAGGCTGGTGTGCCGGTCACCGGCGGCGGCCTCGATCTTCTCGACCGCGGCCTTCGGGTCGGCGGCGTAGGCGAGCTTGTCGACCTCGCCGCGGAACCGCTGGTCGCCCCACCCGCTCGTGGTGGCCGGGTCCGACATCAGCTGCTCGTCGATGGCCTGGCGGTCGGCCAGGGTCAGGCAGGCGGTCCCCTGGACCAGCTGCAGGGCCCGCCACTCGCTGCACCAGCCGGCCTCCATGGCGGCCAGGGTGTGGGGCAGCTCGGCGCACACGATCGCGGCCAGGCCCAGATGCAGCTTCCCGCGGTGCGGGGACTCCCGGCGGGCCAGGGCGACCTCGTGACCGATGCCGCGGGTGCGCATCCGGGCCGGTTCGTCGGCACGCTGCTCGACCCGCGCGGACCTCAACGCCACAGAGAGTCGCGCCTGCGCCCCCGCGCACGCGTTCTTCAAGGACTCCAAGGCATCCAACGCCTCCACCGCGGCACGGTCGCGGACCGCCGCATCCAGCGCCTCGACCGACTCCGCGAGCGCCCGCACCTGACTCAGCAGATCAGGGGTGCTGGGAGCCGGGATCATGTGTGGATTCTAGTTCGAACATGTGTTCGAAACAAGGGTCTTGGGACATCTCGGTTGCGGGTTCTCGCTCCGCGGAGCAGCTGACGTCTGGGAGCGACTGCCTCGTTGGCCTCGTAGGCGAGCCGCGCTCTTCTTGCGTCGAGCCACCAGCTACGCGCCGTCGAGCCGCTCGAGGAGCAGCACGAGCTCCAGCTCCCCCTCCGGGAGCGGGTGCACGCGGGTGGTGACGTCGTACCCGTCCTCGAGCAGCAGGCGCCGCAGCAGGGCCACCAGGCCCTCGAGCCGACGGTCCTTGTGCGCGAGCACGACGACCCGTCCCGAGGCGGTGTGCGCGATGGTCTCGCCCCCGAAGACCACTCGCACCCGCTCGCCCAGGGCGGCGCCCCACAACGCCGTCCTGAGCGAGTCGGAGTCGTGCGCTGGGCGGTCTCCCTCCGTACCGCCCGGCGACACGACGACCAGGGCATGGGCCTGCGCGAGGTCGACCCCCGCGCGCCGCTGCTCGGCCACCCTGGTCCGCAGGTGGGCCGTGGTCGCGAGGCCCGTGAGCGGGTCCTCGCAGGTGAGCCGGTGCAGGTGCCCGAGGGTGGTGTCGGCCCATCCCTCCACGAGGGCCTCCACCTCCTCGGGCCGGGGCTCCCGACCCCGCGCCTGCGCCTCGGCCCGCAGGGTGCGCAACGCCTCTCCCACGCTCGCACCGTCCCGCGCCAGGCGACGACCGACGTCCCGTGCGTGCTCGAGCGACGTGGGGCCCGGTGCCGGGCGGCGCAGCAGGTCTGCCAGCCTTCCCATCCGGTCCTCCTCATCGTCTGCTCCGGTCGTGCACGCCGGCGCTGTCCAGGTGTTCCGGGACGTCGGCCGCCGCCATCCATGGCGGGTTCTTCGGGGAGGGGACGAGGCCGCGCTGCGGTCATGACGCGGTTCTGCAGAAATCGCCGGAAGAATTTCTCCGACCGTTCCGGCGTGCTGTTCTGCCCACTCGTGCGTTGATAGGGGTGTGAGCGCCACCCAGGCGCCCGGGACGGTCCTGGATCGCTCCGACGCCGACCTCATCGACGCAGTGCGCGCCGGCGACCTGGAGTCGTACGGCGAGCTCTTCGCGCGCCACCAGGACTCCGCCCGCCGCCTGGCGCTGCAGCTCACCCGCGGCAGCGGCGACGCCGAGGACCTGGTCTCCGACGCGTTCGCGAAGGTGATGGAGGTGCTGGAGCGCGGCGGCGGCCCCGACGAGGCCTTCCGCGCGTACCTGCTGACCTCGGTGCGGCGCCTGTACGTCGACCGCACCCGCGTCACCTCGCGGGTGCAGGCCACCGACGACATCGCGGCGTACGACGCGGGCGTGCCGTTCCACGACAGCGCCGTAGCCGGCTTCGACAACGAGGCCGCGGCCGAGGCGTTCGCCTCGCTGCCCGAGCGGTGGCAGCTGGTGCTGTGGCACACCGAGGTCGAGGGCGCCAAGCCCGCCGACGTCGCCCCGCTGCTCGGCATCAGCCCGAACTCCGTGGCGGCCCTCGCCTATCGCGCCCGCGAGGGCCTGCGCGAGGCGTTCCTCGCCGCCCACGCCACCCGCACCGAGGACCCCGACTGCCGTCGGACGCAGTCCATGCTCGGCGGCTACGTCCGCGGCAACTCCTCACGACGCGACAGCACCAAGGTCGAGGACCACCTCGAGGGCTGCCGCCGCTGCACCGGCATCTACCTCGAGCTCGCCGAGGTCAACAGCGGCATGGGCGCGCTGCTGGCGCCGCTGCTGCTCGGTGGCGCCGCCGCGGGGTACGTCGGCTCCGGGGCGCTCGCAGCCACGACGGCGACGACCGCGGGCCTCGGGTGGGGCGGGTGGCTGCTGGCACTGCCGGGCCGCGCTCGCGACCTCGCCCTGGCCAACCTCCCCGCGACCGCGGCGGCCGGCGTGGCCACCGCCGTCGTCGGGGGC
>NZ_LUPI01000050.1:0-23682 GCF_001627265.1 Nocardioides sp. REDSEA-S30_B4
CTCTCTGCCCGCTCCTCGCCGCCCCCCTCGTCCCCGCCGAGCAGGAGCACCCGCTGCGGTGACCCCGCCGCCGGTCGCCCCACCGCCGGTCGCCCCACCGCCGGTCGCCCCACCCCGCTGGTCGAGGCGCGAGGAGCGCCAGCCACGAGCCACGAGACCCCGCACCCGCCCCAGGTGAGAGCCTTCACCCCATGAGCCAGGTCCCCGCCGCGACCCGCACGCTGCGGGTGCTGCGCTTCCTGGCCAGCCAGCCCGACCCGGTGCCGCTGGAGCGGATCGCGCGCGCCTGCGACCTGCCGCGGTCGACGGCGTACCACCTGCTCGGCGTCATGGTGGCCGAGGGCTTCGTGGCCCACCTGCCCGAGGAGCACCGCTACGGTCTCGGGGTCGCGGCGTTCGAGGTCGGCAGCGGCTACACCCGCCAGGAGCCGCTGCAGCGGATCAGTCGCCGCGCGCTCGCCCAGCTGGTCGACCGCACCGGCCACAGCGCTCATCTCGCGGTCCTGCACGGCCGTGACGTGCTGTACGTCGTCGAGGAGCGAGCCCCGGGCCGACCGCCGCTCGTGACCGACGTGGGGGTGCGGCTGCCGGCCCACCTGACCGCCAGCGGCCGCGCGCTGCTGGCGGCCCTGCCCGCCGCCCAGGTGCGCGCGCTCTACCCGCACGCCGACTCCTTCGTCGACCGCACGGGTCGCGGCCCTCGCACCCCCTCGGCACTGCGGTCGCTGCTCACCGAGACCCGGCAGCGCGGCCATGCCACCGAGGACGGCGAGGTCACCGAGGGTCTGGCCAGCGTGGCGGCCGCGGTCCTCGACCACACCGGCCATCCGGCCGCGGGCATCGCGGTGACCTACCCGGTCGACGAGCAGCAGGTCGCCCCCGCCGCGCTCGCCGCCGACGTACGCCGCACCGCGCAGCTCCTCACCACGCGGCTCGGAGGTCGCCCATGAGCGCCCGTGCGCGCCTCGGCCTGCTCCAGGTCTGCCTCGCCGGTGTCCTGTGGGGCACCGGGGGCCTGGTCGTGCAGCTGGTCCGCGAGCGGGTGCCGATGCACGTCGTCACCATCAGCGCGTGGAGGATGGTGCTGGCTGCCGCCGTGCTCGCGGTGGCCGTGCTCGCCACCCGCAGCGCCCCCGCCCTCCTGCGGCTGCTGCGGGAGCACCCCCGGCGCACCGTCGTCGTCGGCACCGCGACCGCGGCCTACCAGGCCCTCTACTTCGCCTCCGTCACCCTCGTCGGCGTCTCCGTCGCGACCGTGGTGAGCCTCGGCCTGGCGCCGGTGCTGCTGACCGCGGCGGAGTCGCTCCGGCACCGCCGGCCGCCCGGCGGCACCCGGGCGCTCGTCCTGGTCGCGGCCCTCACCGGCCTGGTGCTGGTCAGCGTGGGCGCCGGCCACGGCGGCGGCACCGGCCCCAGCCCGGGCCTCGGGCTGCTGGCGGCGCTCGCCTCGGGGTCGGCGTACGCCTTCGCCACCGCGCAGGGCGAGGTGCTGGCCCGGCAGACCTCCCCGCTCGCGCTCACCACCGCCACGACGACCGTCGGTGCCGTCGGGCTGGCCCCGCTCGCCCTGCTCGTCGACGGCCCGCGACTCACGGACGACCCCGGCGCACTGGCCCTGCTCGCCTACCTGGGCGTGCTGACGATGGCGTTGGCCTACGCCCTGCTGTACGCCGGCCTGCGCACCACCTCGGGCTCGGCCGCCACCGTCGCGACCCTGCTCGAGCCCGTCACCGCGGCGGCCGTCGCCGCGGTGCTGCTCGACGAGCGCATCGGCCCGCTCGGGCTGCTCGGCACCGCGCTGGTGCTCGCCGCCGTGGCCGGTCTCGGCCGGGAGGACCCGCTCGTTCAGCCGAGCGGGACGGCCCTGGTGGCGGCACACGCCCGACCGTCCCCGGAGTAGCGCAGCTCGACGGCCTCGGCCCGACGCGGCAGGCCGCGCAGCGTGACCCGGACGCGACCCTTCCGGAGCCGGCCGGCACCGACCTTCTCCTCGCCCACCCACGCGGTCACGCGGCCGGTCGGACGGTGCCGCGGCGCCAGCAGCCTCGCCACCACGACGCCCTCCCGGCCCTTCACGCGGGTGCGCCGCACCTTGACCCGCGTCGGCAGGCCGTCCTCGACGACCTTGGTGCCGTCCTCGCCACGGGTGATGGTGAAGGCGTCCAGCAGGTCGCCCCGCTCGCGGTCGGTGGTGCTGCCCTCCCCCTTCGCACCGATGACCGAGCGGAAGACCAGCCGGTCCTGCGAGACCGAGATCGCCTGGTAGGTCGAGGTCTGGGCGTGCGCCAGCACCCGGGTCGCGTCGTTCTGCGTCCACACGTTGTCGTCGGCCGGGGCCAGCTCGTAGTACTTCGAGCCGGCCACCGAGACGACGTACGTCGGCCCCACGTGCGTGCCGGGTCCGGTCTCGTTCTCGGTGAGGTGGCCGCGGGCGTAGGTGTGGTCGTGGCCCTGGAGGACCAGGTCGATGCCGAGCTCCTCCAAGGTGGGCAGCCAGAACGCGCGCAGCTGCGGGTTGTCGCGGCCCTCGGAGGCGCTGAACACCGGGTGGTGGAAGAAGACGACCGTCCAGTCCATCGGGTTCTCGGTCAGGGCGATGCGGCGCAGCCAGATCGCCTGGTCGGGCGCGCCGAGCTGCTGGTTGGCGTTGAGGCCGATGAAGCGCACGCCCTGGTAGTCGGCGTAGTAGACGTCCTCGTGGCGCAGCAGCAGCGGCCCGTTGAGCGGGTACTCGTAGTGCGCGCGGTAGCCGGTGATGAACTGGTCACCGGAGTACTCGTGGTTGCCGGGGCTGGTCAGCGTCAGCGTCGAGGTCAGCAGCCGCTCGGCCCCGCGGAACCAATCGCCCCACTCGGGGTCGTTGTCGGCCTCGTTGATCTGGTCGCCCTCGTGCAGGGTCAGCCGGGCGTCGGGCTCCCCGCGCAGCGCCCGCCGCACGACGGGCGGCCACCAGTCGGTCAGGCCGTTCTGGGCGTCGCCGAAGTAGAGGAAGGTGAACGGCTCGCTGCCCTCGTCGGCGGTGCGCATCGGGCGCCAACGGCTCCAGCCGGCCTCGCCGCCCACGCGGTACTCGTAGGCGGTGCCCGGCTCGAGGCCGTCCATGAGCGTGCTGTGGTGCTCGGCCTCGGGCTGGGACATCGCCGACTCCTCGTGCGAGGAGGGGAACTCACCGACGAGCCGGCCACCACCGGGCAGCCGCACCTGGGCGCGGTGGTCCTCCAGCCCCGCAGCCGTGCGCCAGGTGACCATCACCGAGGTCGTGGTGTCCTCGGTCGGGTTCAGCACGACCCGGTCGGGGACACCGGTGGCCGGGTCCTCGGTCTCGGCGCCGGCGGGCGCGAGCAGGCGCTCGCCCGGAGCGACCGACTGGGTCGCCAGCGGGGTCAGCGCGAGGGCGGGGACGAGGAGCAGGGGCAGCAGCCGGGAGCGGCGGATCGGGGGACGCACGGGGCCGCACCCTGCGCACCGCAGGTGACCGAATACCCCGTTTCCCTCGACACGGATGTGAACATGTGTCAGATTCTCCGGACGTCACCTCGGAGGTCCCCCCATGCCCAGCCAGCCCCGCTCCCGTCGGTTCCCGCGCCGCGACCGCAGCCAGCACGACCCGGCCGGCCCGGCCCAGCAGTCGGCCCAGCAGTCGGCCCAGCACCCCATCGGCGGCGCCCGTCGACGTACTCCCCGGCTCGTGCTCGCCGGCGTCAGCGCCGCCGCCCTCGTGGCCGCCGTGATGGCCCTGCCCGGCCACGCGCCGACCACCCCGCGGGTGGACCTCAAGGAGCTGCACCGCGCCAGCAGCGGTGGCGGGATGACGCTGGAGGGGCCGCGCGGCGAGCGCTTCGACATCCATGGCGCCGTCGGCGACGGCGAGCGCGACGCCCTGTCCCGGGCGGGCACGTCGGCCTCCGACCCGGTGGACCCGACGACCGCCGCCGAGCGGGCGGCCTCGACGCGCTACGTCGACCGGGAGCGGGCGCTGCCGGACCCGAAGCTGCGCGGCACGCGCGCCTACCCCCGCCGCACGAAGACGCCGCGCACCAAGTACGCCCTGGCCAACGGCTGCTACACGCTCGTGCCGGGCGGGACCCCGCTCTACTTCAAACCGACCGCGCTGGGCACCTACCTCATCCAGGACCCCGACTCCCAGCTGCTCGTGCCGGGCGGCACCGTCGATGAGGCCGCGGCGGAGGCGGTGTGGACCGCCGAGCTCACCGGGAAGCAGCTGACCCTCACCCAGGACGGCGAGCCGCTCACCATCGACGGCGCCAGCTCCTTCCGCGCCACCCGGGCGTCCGGCTGCACGGCGTACCCCGAGGCCGGCGTCAACGTCCGCGGCAACCCGCACGGCGGTGTCAGCGACTTCCAGGAGGTCCGTGGGTACGTCGACGGGCACACCCACCACATGGCCTTCGAGTTCCTCGGCGGCATGGCCCACTGCGGCAAGCCCTGGGACCCCTTCGGCGCCCCGTTCGCCCTCGTCGACTGCATCGACCACACCACCACCGGCGGCTACGGCGCCGTCCTCGAGGCGGCGCTCTCGGGCAAGCCGAGCCACGACCCGGTCGGCTGGCCGACGTTCGTGGACTGGCCGGCACCGGACTCGCTGACCCACGAGGGCACCTACTACCGCTGGATGGAGCGCGCCTGGCGCGGCGGCCAGCGCATCTTCGTCAACCTGCTGGTCGAGAACAACCAGCTGTGCCAGCTCTACCCGCTGAAGCGGAACTCCTGCGACGACATGGACTCCGTGCGCCTGCAGGCCGCCCAGACCTACGCCTTCCAGGACTACGTCGACGCCCAGTTCGGCGGCCCCGGCAAGGGCTTCTACCGCATCGTCACCAGCCCCTACGAGGCCCGCGAGGTCATCAACGACGGCAAGATGGCGGTGATCCTCGGCATCGAGACCTCCGTGCCGTTCGGCTGCACCTTCAAGAACGTGCCGCTCGTCGGCGACGTCCCGGCGTGCGACGAGGAGGAGATCGCCACCCAGATCGACGAGATGCACGACCTCGGCGTGCGTCAGATGGAGATCGTCAACAAGTTCGACAACGCGCTGTCGGGCATCGCCGGGGACGCTGGCGAGACCGGGGTGCTGGTCAACAGCGCCAACTTCCTCGAGACCGGCACCTTCTGGGACATGCAGCACTGCGAACCGGAGGACGGCGAGAGCGCCGACAAGACGCAGTACGCCGCCCCGGACATCTCCGCCGGCCAGCAGGACGCGCTCTTCGGGGCCATCGCGATGCTGTCGGGGACGCTGGCGCTGCCCGCGCTGCCGCTCTACCCGACGCCGCTGCACTGCAACAGCCGCGGCCTCACCACGCTCGGTGAGTACACGATCAACGAGCTCGCGAAGCGCCACATCATCTTCGACCCCGACCACATGAGCGTGAAGGCCCGCAACGCCACGCTCGACCAGATCGAGGAGATGGGCTACCACGGCCTGATCTCCAGCCACTCCTGGTCCACGCTCGACGCCTACCCGCGCGTCTACCGGGCCGGCGGCATCATCACCGCGTACGCCGGCGGCAGCACCGGCTTCGTGGAGAAGTGGCGCTCCCACCAGGGCTGGGCGGACCCGCGCTACTACTGGGGCTTCGGCTTCGGCGCCGACATCAACGGGCTCGGCGCCCAGGGCGGCCCCCGCGGGGAGGACGTCCCGAACCCGGTCACCTACCCGTTCCGGGGGCTCGGCGGCGTACGCGTCGACCAGCAGGTGGCCGGCGAGCGGGTCTACGACATCAACGTCGACGGCGTGGCGCAGTACGGCCTCTACCCCGACTGGATCCAGGACCTCTCGCTGATCGCCGAGGCGTCGAAGAAGGGCGACGGCGCGAAGATCCTCGACGACATGTCCCGCGGGGCCGAGGCCTACCTGCAGATGTGGGAGCGCGCCTACGGCATCGCGCCCGACTCCTGCCGCAACCCCGGCAACCGGCTCCCGGTCGGCACCGTGCAGAAGAAGCTGCGCCGCGGCATGAGCACCACCACGGTGATGAAGGTCGTCGGCCAGCCCTACACCCGCCTGGGCAGGAGCTACGGCTTCTGCGCCAAGGACGGGCGGGGCAAGAAGGTGGAGCTGACCGCCACGTTCAACGGCAAGGGCAAGCTGCGCAAGGTCAAGCGCACCTGACCCTCGGCGCCACGCCGGCGACGAGCGGGCGTCGAGACCACCCACCGCCGCAAGTTACCTACCGGTAGGATCTACCTCACCCCGGACGGGCCTGACGGACATGGTCGGGCCCCCCTAGGCTCACGCGAGCACCTGTCGCCCCCTGGGCAGGTGCTGGAGACGAGGAGATCCATGCAGACCTTCGCCATCGTGGTGTCCCTGGCCTTCACCGCTGTCGCCGTCGCCATGACGGCGCGCGCGGTGCAGCAGATCGTGGCGACGGTACGCCTCGGTCAGCCGGCCATGAACCGCAGCGACAACCCCGGCAAGCGGGCGGTGACGCTGCTGAAGGAGTCCTTCCTCCACACGCGCATGCTCCAGTGGCACTGGATCGGTGCGATGCACTGGTTCATCTACGCCGCCTTCCTGGTGCTTTCGGCGGCGGTCGCGACCGGCTTCGTCCAGCTGTTCGACCCCGACTTCGCGTTGCCGATCATCGGCCACTTCTTCATCTACGAGTGGGTCAGCGAGGGCCTGGGCCTGCTCGGCACGATCGGCATCATCGCGCTGATCATCCACCGCCAGCGCAACCACCCGCGCGACAAGGGGCGCAGGAGCCGCTTCTTCGGCTCCACCCAGTGGCAGGCCTACTTCGTCGAGGCGTTCGTGCTGCTGGAGAGCTCGGCGATCCTCTTCATCCGCGGCGCGGAGTACAACCTCGGCCAGATCGACAGCGACCACCCCGAGGACTTCACCCTCTTCCACTTCCCGATCTCCGGGCCCGTCGGCGAGCTCCTCTTCCCCGCCGGCGTCGAGGGCAACGAGGCGGTCCTGGAGAACATCATCGTGATCATCGCGATGATCAAGGTCGTCCTGGCCATGACCTGGCTGATCGTCATCTCCTCCAACCTGACCATGGGCGTGGCCTGGCACCGCTTCACCGCCTGGTTCAACATCTTCTTCAAGCGCGAGTCGGTCGGCCGCGACACCGACGGCGCCACCACGGCCCTGGGTGGCATGAAGCCGCTGACCAACAACGGCAAGCCGGTCACCCTCGACGACATCGACGACCTCGACGAGGACGCCACGCTCGGCGTGGGCGCGATCGAGGACTTCTCCTGGAAGGGCATCCTCGATTTCACGACCTGCACCGAGTGCGGTCGCTGCCAGTCCCAGTGCCCGGCGTGGAACACCGACAAGCCGCTGTCGCCCAAGCTGCTCATCACCGCGATGCGCGACCACGCCTACGCCAAGGCGCCTTACCTCAAGGCGCCCGAGGGCGAGCGCGAGGCGCTCCTCGAGGGCAACACCGCGCTGGCCACCGAGGTCGAGAAGCCGCTGGTCGGCGAGACCGGCGGCCGTCTCGACGGTCTCGAGGACGGCGAGTGGTTCTACAACCCGGCCAACGGCGCCGCGGTGATCGACCCCGAGGTGCTGTGGAACTGCACCTCCTGCGGCGCCTGCGTCCAGCAGTGCCCCGTCGACATCGAGCACGTCGATCACATCATGGACATGCGCCGCCATCAGATCCTGGTGGAGTCGAACTTCCCCGCCGAGCTCAACGGTCTCTTCAAGGGCCTGGAGAACAAGGGCAACCCCTGGAACATGTCGGGCTCGGCCCGCATGGACTGGGCCAAGGACCTGCCCTTCGACGTCAAGGTCGTCGGCGACGACATCGAGGACCTCGACTCCGTCGACTGGCTGTTCTGGGTCGGCTGCGCCGGCGCCTACGAGGACCGTGCGAAGAAGACGACCCGTGCGGTCGCCGAGCTGCTCGACATGGCCGGCGTGACCTTCGGCGTCCTCGGCAACGGCGAGACCTGCACCGGTGACCCCGCGCGCCGCGCGGGCAACGAGTTCGTGTTCCAGGGCCTGGCCCAGCAGAACGTGGAGAGCTTCAAGGAGTACAAGGTCAAGAAGGTCGTCTCGACCTGTGCCCACTGCTTCAACACGCTCAAGAACGAGTACAAGGAGTTCGGTGTCGAGCTCGAGGTCGTCCACCACACGCAGCTGCTCAACCGGCTGGTGCGCGAGGGCAAGCTGACCCCGGTCAAGGACGGCGCCGGCGCCCACAAGCGCTCGATCACCTACCACGACCCCTGCTACATCGGTCGCCACAACGGCGTCTACACCCCGCCCCGCGAGCTGCTGCAGGTCCTGCCCGGCGCGGAGTACGTCGAGATGGAGCGCGCCAACGAGCGCTCCTTCTGCTGCGGCGCCGGTGGTGCCCGCATGTGGATGGAGGAGAACCTCGGCGAGCGGATCAACATCAACCGCACCACCGAGGCCGTCGGCACGGGGGCGGACCAGATCGCCGTCGGCTGCCCCTTCTGCCGCGTGATGCTCTCCGACGGCCTGACCATGAAGCAGTCCAAGGGCGAGGCCCGCGAGGAGGTCGAGGTCCTCGACGTCGCGCAGATGCTGCTGGCCTCGGTCAAGGGCGAGCAGGCCACCAAGCTGGCTCCCGGCCAGGGTGCGGCCGCTGCCCCGGCGAAGGCCAAGGCGGCCCCCGCCGGCGGTGCTGGTGGCGACACCGACGTCGCGACCAAGGCCGAGCCCGAGGCCGGCGACGTCACGGTCACCGAGGACACCGTCACCGAGACCGCGGACGCCGGTCCGGCCGCCAAGGCCTCCGGCGGCTCCTCGCTCTTCGACGACGCCTCCTCGATGCTCGACGACGAGCCCGCGGCCAAGGCCGCCCCTGAGAAGTCCGAGGACACGGGCGCGGACAAGGGTGGCGACAAGGGCGGGTCGCTCTTCGACGACGCCTCGTCGATGTTCGACGAGCCCGCCGAGAAGCCCGCGGAGAAGCCGTCCGAGCAGCAGGCTGCCGCTCCGGAGGCGAAGGCCGCTCCGGCCGAGGAGTCGCTGGGCGGTGGCTCGCTCTTCGACCTGGGCGGCGACGAGGCCCCCGCCGCGGAGGAGGAGCCCGCTGCTCCCGCCGAGGCGAAGGCCGCGCCCGCGGCCGAGCCCACGGAGGCCGACCCGGAGCCGTCCACGGACCTGGGTTCCGGTGGCTCGCTGTTCGACCTGACCGCCGACGAGCCCGCCGCGGCTGCCCCGAAGGCCGAGGAGAAGGCACCTGCGGCTGAGGAGCCGGCCGAGAAGCCGGCGGAGACGTCCGAGCCGACGGAGTCGGTCGACCTCTCGGGCGGCGGCTCGCTGTTCGACATCCCGGCCGACGAGCCGGCCCCGGCCGCCCCCGCGGCGGCCGAGACCCCGGCTGAGCCCGAGGTCGAGCAGCCCGCCGCGGAGAAGTCCGAGGAGCAGGCCGAGGAGAAGGTCGAGCCCGCGCAGGCCGAGGAGCCTGCGGCGAAGGCCGAGCCCACGCCCGCACCGGAGAAGCCGGCGGCACCCGCGGTCGACCTGGACGCGGCCGGCTCGCTGTTCGACATCGCCGCCCCGGCGAACGCCCCGGCCCCGGCCGCCCCCGCGGCTCCGGAGACTCCGGCAGCCGCTCCCGAGGCGACCGGGTCGACCGAGGCGGCTGCCCCGGAGGAGCCGGCGCAGGCGGAGCCCGAGGCAGCGGCCGAGGAGACGGCTGAGGAGTCGACGGAGGAGCCGGAGACCGCGGAGTCGACCGAGGCGGAGACGACCGAGGAGCCCGAGCCCGAGGCGTCCACCGAGGCGGCCCCCGTCGAGGAGAAGCCGAAGCCGGTCTCCAGCGGCGAGGCCCACCAGCCCCGCACGGACGCCGACATCGACGGCACGGAGTCGCTCTTCGACCTCTGAGCCGAGGAGCAGCCCGACCGGAGGGCGTGTCGTGACCCTGTGTCACGGCACGCCCTCCGGTCGTTCCGGAGCCCACGTCCCGGCGTCCAGCGGGCCGCGGCGCAGAGCGTGGACATCCGTGACGACTGTCACCGGCGCTCGTTAGCCTTCTTGACGCACCGTCAACACCGGAGGTCCCCCGTCGTGCCCGCTCGCTCCCCCCTCACCCGCTCCCGTCGCGCCCTCGGCGGGCTGCTGACGCTGGCGCTGGTCGCGAGCCCGGTCGCTGTCACTACCGGTGCGGCCCACGCCGGCACCGCCGCGACGTCCTCGCCCGCCGCCGTCGACCTCGGCGCCACGGTCACCACGGGCAAGACCACGAAGAAGAGCAAGGGCAAGGCTGCGAAGGTCTGGTCCCCCCGCAAGGAGCAGTACGCCGACACGGTCACGTTGACCGACCTCGAGATCCCGATGTCGGACGGAGTCATCCTCCGCGGCGACCTGACCCTGCCCGCCGACGCCGACGGCGAGCAGGTGGACAAGCGCTTCCCGGTGGTCGTGACGATCACGGCGTACAACAAGTCCGTGCTGGCCAACAGTGGCCTCGGCGGCAGCGACGGCGGCTACCTGGTCAAGCGGGGCTACGCCCAGCTGACCGTCGACGCCCGCGGCACCGGCTCCAGCAGCGGCCAGTGGAACGCCTTCGACACCCGGGAGAACACCGACGCCGGCGAGATCATGACCTGGGCCCACGAGCAGTCCTGGAGCAACGGCAGGACAGCGATGACCGGCCCGTCGTACATGGGCATCTCCCAGCTCTGGGCGGCCGCCGCCCAGCCCAAGGGCCTCAAGGCGATCTTCCCGCAGGTGCCCGGCGCCGACGTCTACCGCGACGTCGTGGCCAGCGGCGGTGCGATCGACGTCGGGTTCATCCCGCTGTGGCTCGGACTGGTCACCACCACCGGCCTCGTTCGGGTTCACCGCCCAGGTGATCCCGGCGGCACTGCTGGCCCAGGAGCCGGCCTACGACGGCGAGTTCTACGAGCAGCGCTCGGTCATCAACGTGATCGACCAGGTGGAGGTGCCCGCCTTCTTCGTCTCCGGCGAGTACGACCTCTTCCAGCGCGGCACCCCGCTGCTCTTCGAGGCGCTGCAGCGCAACGGCGTCCCGACCAAGCTGATCACCGGACCGTGGGACCACCTCCAGGGATCCTCGGCCGCCGACATCGGCGACGCCGGCTACGGCAGCCTCGAGGAGCTGCAGCTGCGGTGGTTCGACCACTACGTCAAGGGCAAGCGCGACAAGCGCCTGCACAAGGACATCGCGAACCTCACCTACTACGAGCAGGGCAGCGGCCGCTGGACGCGGTCGAAGCGCTGGATCGACCGCGACCTGCGGGCCCGCTCCTACCACCTCTCCGGCAGCTCCACGACCGCCCTGGTCAACGGCTCCCTCACCACCGGTACGCCGGAGGCAGGCACCGCCGACGTGCTGCCCGTGCCCGTGTCGGGCGCCTGCACCCGCTCGGCCAACCAGTGGACCGCGGGCATCCTCAACGCCGGGGCGAGCCAGTTCCCCTTCCCCAACCCCTGCTTCGACGACACCCGCGTCAACGACCTGACCGGCGTGGTCTTCGAGACCGAGCCGATGGAGCGGGCGACCGCCTTCCGCGGCCCGATCAACGCCCGGCTCTACACCTCGGTCGCCGGTGGCGGCGACGGGATGCTCTCGGTGTCGGTGGAGGACGTCGCCCCCGACGGCACCGTCAGCCGGCTGACCGGCGGCTGGCAGGTGCTCTCGCTCGCCGAGACCGACCGGCGGCGCAGCCGGAAGCTGAACGGGAAGATCATCCAGCCCTGGCACCCCTTCACCGAGGAGTCGCAAGCGCCGCTGGAGGGCATCGAGCCGGTCGACGTCGAGGTCTTCCCGACCGCGGCGAAGATCCGCAGGGGCCACCGCCTGCGCGTGGCCGTCCAGGCCTTCGACGTGCCGCACCTGCTCCCGACGCTGCCGGTGCTGCTGGGCAGCCTGTCGGTCATCACGGTGCACACCGGCCCGGAGACCCCCTCGGAGCTGACCGTGCCGTGGGTCAGGAAGAAGCGGCGCTAGCCTCCTGCTCCTCCGGCACCCGGACCGGCCGCAGCCGGGCCCACGCCACGAAGACGAGGGCCACGAGCAGCATCGCCAGCCCGGCCCAGAGGTTGGCGTTGGTGCCGCCGGTCTTGTCGGTCTCGGGGTCGGCGAAGATCCCCATCAGCACCAGGATCACGCCGTAGACACCCATGAGGGCGCCGATGATGCTGCGGATGTCGAGCAGGCCGGCCTTGTGTGTGCTGGCCGCGCCGTCGCTCGGGGTGTGCTCGCTCATGGTCACTCCTAGAAGGCCAGGTTGAGGATGATCGTCAGGACCGCGGCGATGCCGGCCAGCGGCAGGGTGCGGCGGTACCACGGGTAGGACGCCTCCGCCTCGTCGACGAGGTCCTCCTTCGGGGTCTCGGAGTAGACCAGGCCGACCAGCTCGTGGGCGGGCTTGGGCGTGGTCACCAGCGACACCGCCACGGAGACGACGATGTCGACGGCGAAGGCGACACCGGCGGCGACGAAGGCCGCGCCCTGGCCCGAGAGCGGCAGCACGCCGATCGACAGGGAGCCGAGGGTGCCCTCGGCCAGGAAGCCGACGAGGACCGCGGCGAGCGTGCCCGAGGCCAGCCCCGCCCAGCCGGCGGTGGCGGTCATCCGCTTCCAGAACATGCCGAGGATGAACGTCGCGAACAGCGGCGCGTTGAAGAAGCCGAACAGCGTCTGGAGGTAGTCCATGATGTTGGAGAAGCTCGCCGCCAGCTGCGCGGTGAAGACCGCCACGACCGTCGCGCCGACGGTGGCCCACCGGCCGACGCGGAGGTAGTAGCCGTCGGAGCGGTCCTTGACGGCGTACCGCTCCCAGAGGTCGACGCTGAACACGGTGTTGAAGGCCGAGACGTTGGCGGCCATGCCGGCCATGAACGCCGCCAGCAGACCCGCGATCGCGACACCGAGCAGGCCGTTGGGCAGCACGTCGCGCATCAGGTAGATCAGCGAGTCGTTGTAGGTGACCGACCCCTCCGCGCCGCCGCTGACGTCGCCGCCGGCCTTGACCTCGGCGATCTCCGCCACCAGGACCGCCGCGATCATGCCGGGGATGATCGTGATGAAGGGGACGAACATCTTGGGGAAGGCACCGATGATCGGCGTCTTGCGCGCCGAGGAGATCGAGTCAGTGGCCATCGCGCGCTGGACCTCGACGAAGTTGGTCGTCCAGTAGCCGAAGGAGAGCACGAAGCCGAGGCCGAAGACGATGCCGACGACCGAGAGCAGCTCGGAGTCGAAGCCCGTCAGGGCGGTGCCCGGCCAGCTGTTGAGCTGGTCGGCGGCCGGCGGCACGTCCCCCTGGCCGGCGGTCTCGGCGATGCCGTCCTTGACCCCCTGCCAGCCGCCGACGCGGTCCAGGCCGAGCAGCGTCAGCGGCGTGAGGGCCGCGACGATCACGAAGAACTGCAGCACCTCGTTGTAGATCGCGGCCGACAGCCCGCCGAGGGTGATGTAGCAGAGCACGATGACCGCCGCGATGACGACGGCCAGGAAGAGGTCCAGCCCCAGGAGCGCCTGGATGATCGAGCCGAGCAGGTAGAGGTTGATGCCGGCGATCAGCAGCTGCGCGACGGCGAAGGACACCGCGTTGACCAGGTGGGCGCCGGTGCCGAAGCGCCGCAGCATGAACTCCGGCACCGAGCGCACCTGCGAGCCGTAGTAGAAGGGCATCATCACGATGCCGAGGAACAGCATCGCCGGGATGGCACCGACCCAGAAGTAATGCACGGTCGGGAGGCCGAACTCCGCGCCGCTGGCGGACATGCCCATGATCTCGACGGCGCCGAGGTTGGCGGAGATGAAGGCCAGGCCGGTGACCCAGGCGGGCAGCGAGCGGCCCGAGAGGAAGAAGTCCACCGAGTCGGACACGCCGCGCCGGGCCATCAGGCCGATGCCGAGGACGAAGCCGAAGTAGATCGCGACGATCAGGTAGTCGACCCAGCTCGCCGAGATGATCGTGTCGCTGGCCAGGGGTGCAGGCGCGTGGAGCATGCGCTTCCTTTCCGAGAGGTGTCGCGCCCTGGGGGCTGACCGCGTGGGCCGGGCACGACCCGCCGACGGTAGGACCCGTGGACCGCGCCGTCCCCACCCCTCCGGGCACCTCGGGGACCGCCTGACACCACCTGGGCACCACCTCGGCACCATCGAGACGCCACTGTGACGTCGCTGGTGCTTGACGTGACGTCACAGTGATGTCATCGTGGTGCGCATGGACATCACGCCGTACGTCGACAGCCTGCGTCGCGACCTCCTCGCCGCCGCTGAGGCCGGCGGCCCCGAGGTCGCCGCGGCGGCCGAGCGCCTGGGCTACGCCCTCGAGCCGGCCACGCGACTCGCCCTGATGGAGGCGCTCTCCCAGGCCGCGGCCGAGATCACGGCCTCGATGCCGGCGGGCGGCGTGGACGTCCGCCTCGACGGTCGCGACCTCGACTTCGTGGTCGACGCCGCGCCCCCGGCTCCCCCGACGCCGCCGGCTCCCCCGGCGCCGCCCCGCCCCGAGGAGGTCGAGGAGGACGCCAGCGTCGCCCGGATCACCCTGCGACTGCCGGAGTCGCTCAAGACCAAGGCCGAGGACGCGGCGGCGGCCGCCGGCTCCTCGCTCAACACCTGGCTGGTCCAGGCCGTGCGCTCGGCGACCCACGAGGGCGCCGTCCACGTCGGCCCCCCCCCCCCCCCGCCGCACGGGACCGGCTCGGCCGGCCCCGCGGCCCCGCACACCCTTCATGCCCCGCCGACCACTGGAGACCGCCGTGCCCCGCTTCGAGTTCGCCACCCCCTCACCCGCCTCGGTCTACGTCGAGATCGGCCGCGGCGAGGTCCGCGTCCGCTGCGCCGAGACCCCCGGCACCGAGACCACCACCGTCACCGTCGAGGGTCGCGACGCCGACCGGGTCGACGTGCACGACCGCGACGGCCAGGTCAGCGTGGTCGCCCCCCGGGGCGGCCTGCTGTCGGCCTTCGACAGCCCCCTGGACGTCACGGTCACCACCCCGCCGCGCAGCAACGTGGCGACCAAGCTGGGCAGCGCCGGGGTGAGCGTGACCGGGCCGGCCGGCGGCGTACGCCTGCGGACCGGGTCGGGCGAGGTGAGCGTCGAGAGCCTCGACGCCCCCAGCAGCATCGACACCGGCTCGGGCGACGTCCGCGTGGACCGGGCCGGGGCCGCGCTGAAGGTGCGGACCGGCTCCGGCGACGTGACCCTGCGCGAGGTCCTCGACGAGCTGTCGGTGTCGTCGGGGTCCGGCGACGTGCACGTGGCCACGGCCGACGGCGCCGTCCTGACCAAGACCGGCTCCGGCGACCTGCGCGTCGACGCGACCTGCGCGGACGTCGCCTTCACCAGCGGCTCCGGCAGCCTCGGGATCTCCGCGATCCGCCGCGGGCGCATCTCGGCCAAGGTCGCCTCCGGCGACGTCCGGGTCGGCGTCCCGGCCGGCGTCCCGGTGTGGACCGACATCAGCTCGCTCACCGGTCGCATCCACTCCACCCTCGCCGGCGCCGGCCAGCCCGAGGAGGGCCAGGACCACGTTGAGGTCCGCGCCGCCACCGTCAGCGGCAACGTCTCCCTCCTCCAGGTCTGACCCATCCCCCGCCGAACCGGCGCGACCTTCCGGAAGGACGAGCCGGTTCGGCCTCTCGCCCACCAGCCATCACAGACCGACCACCTGCAAGGAGCTCGTCATGCTCGACCACCCCAGCACCCTCGAGGCCGAGGCGCGCGCCCGGCGTGCCGACCGCCTCGTCCGCAGCAGGCAGCCCCGGATGCCGCGCGTCACGCAGCGCCACCGCCTCGCGACCAGCCTGCGCCGCGTCGCCGACCGGCTCGACGGTTGAGCCGCTGCCGCCGTCCGGTGGTCGAGCAGCGAGGAGCGGGCGTCGAGACCACCCTCCCGCAGGAGTACGACGCTCAGGTGCCCATCGAGACGCCCTCGCGCCAGTAGCCCATGAAGGCGACCTGCCGGCGGTCGAGCCCGAGGTCGCGCACCAGCGCGCGACGCAGCCCGGTCACCACGCGCGACTCCCCCGCGATCCAGGCGTAGAGGTCGGCGAGGTCGTGGCCGACCGAGGTGGTGTGCTCGTCGAGGGAGTCGCCGGAGGAGGAGTACGTCGGGGTCTCCCACAGCCCGACCTCGACCTCGGCCTCCGGCACCTCGACCGGCGCGGCGCCCGCGCCCAGGTGACCCAGGACGGCCTCGTGCAGGAGGGACCCGACCGGCCGCCCCTCGCGCGGTAGCCAGGTGACCTCGACCCGCGGCGGGTGGACCAGCGACTGCACGTCGACCCCGAGCGGCACCTCGAGGAACGCCGCACCGGCCGCGTCCACCGGCAGCTGGGCCAGCACGGCGGCGATCGCGGGGACGGCGGTCTCGTCACCGACGAGGAGCAGCTCGGAGTCCTCGGGCGCCGCGAACTCGATGCCGCCGTAGACCACGCCCTTGCGCGGGCCCAGCAGCAGCACGCGCGACCCGACCGTCGCCGAGGCCGCCCAGCGCGAGCCCGGCCCCGCCTCGCCGTGGCCGTCGGTGCCGTGGGTGACGAGGTCGACCACGACGCGGGTGTCGGGGCCCGAGCCCAGCACGTCGCGGACGGTGTAGGTGCGCATGTGGCCGCGCTGGGCCTCGGGCAGCGCCAGCCACTCGGCGTACCAGTCCTGGCCCTCGCCGAGCACCGGGAGCGGGCCGCCCTCGTGGGGGAAGACCAGCTTGATCCGCTGGTCGTAGCTCGGTCCGACGGTGCCGAACTCCGCGAGCTCGGGGGCCGCGAGGTGGACGCGGACGAAGGAGGGCGAGAGCCGCTGCGCCAGCACGACCTCGGCCTCGCAGAGCACGAACGGGCGGGCCGTCTGGGTGATCGTCATGAGGCCACCCTAACTTAGGGTTGCCTCACCAAACCAGTAGTCCTCAGATCGAGGTGCGGTGGAAGCTCTGGAAGGAGCGCGACGGCGTGGGGCCGCGCTGGCCCTGGTAGCGCGAGCCGTACTTCGCCGAGCCGTAGGGGTGCTGCGAGGGCGAGGAGAGCCGCAGGAAGCAGAACTGCCCGATCTTCATCCCGGGGTAGAGCTTGATCGGCAGCGTCGCGACGTTGGCGAGCTCGAGGGTGACGTGGCCGCTGAAGCCGGGGTCTACGAAGCCGGCGGTGGCGTGGGTGAGCAGACCCAGGCGCCCCAACGAGGACTTGCCCTCGACGCGCGCCGCGATGTCGTCGGGGAGGGTGACGGTCTCGTACGTCGACCCCAGCACGAACTCGCCCGGGTGCAGGATGAACGGCTCGTCGCCGTCGGGCTCGACCAGCCGGGTCAGGTCGGACTGGTCCTGCGCGGGGTCGATGTGGGGGTACTTGTGGTTGTCGAAGACCCGGAAGAAGCGGTCCAGCCGCACGTCGATCGAGGACGGCTGGAGCATGCCCGGCTCGTAGGGGTCGAGGACGACCCGGCCCGCGTCGATCTCGGCGAGGATGTCCCGGTCTGAGAGCAGCACGGGGTCAACCTATCGTCCGTACGCCGGGCCGAACCCTCCCTCTCGCCGCCGGAGCCACCTCGGCGTCCGGGGACGAGGACCGCCCGGGCACGATGGGGTCGTGAGCTTCCAGCGCTACGTCGCCCTCGGCGACTCCTTCACCGAGGGCGTCGGCGACCCCGACCCGACCCGGCCCAACGGCGTACGCGGCTGGGCCGACCGCGTCGCCGAGGTGCTCGCCGAGCGCGAGCCCGACTTCGGCTACGCCAACCTCGCGATCCGCGGTCGCAAGCTGCTGCCGATCCTCGCTGAGCAGCTCGAGCCGGCCCTGGCCCTCGAGCCCGACCTCGTGACCGTCTACGCCGGCGCCAACGACATCCTGCGGCCCAGCGTCGACGTCGACATGCTCGTCGCCGCGTACGACGACGGGCTGGCGCGCCTGGCCGCGGCCGGTGCCCGGGTGGTCGTGTTCACCGCCTTCGACCCGGGCGGCTCCGCGACGTACCGCCTCCTGCGCGGCCGCTTCGCGCTCTACAACGAGCTGGTCCGCGAGGCCGCCGACCGGCACGGAGCGACCGTCGTGGACTTCTGGCGGATGCGGGAGTACCGCCACTGGGGCTACTGGGACGAGGACCGCATGCACATGGGTCCCGCCGGCCACCAGCGGATGGCCGTCGCCGTCCTCGACACCCTCGGCGTGGAGCACGACCTCGCCGTCCCCGACCCGCGCGAGATCACCGAGCTCGCCCGTCGTGAGCAGTGGCGACAGCACGCCACCTGGGTCCGCGACTCCGCCGCCCCCTGGGTGCACCGCCGCCTCACCGGCCGCTCCTCCGGCGACGGTCTCGACCCCCGCTGGCCCACGCTGGCGCGGCCGCCGCACCGGACCACCACCTGATCGTCTAGCATGTGCGCGGCTGGTCACACCGGCCGTGCGGATGTAGCTCAGTTGGTAGAGCGCGACCTTCCCAAGGTCGATGTCGCGAGTTCGAGTCTCGTCATCCGCTCCACACCCGGGACGTCATACGGACAGGACGTCCCCTCCCTCCGGACGTATGACGTCCCCCGGCCGCCACCTAGGCTCGGGGCCGTGGAGTTCCAAGGCTTTCCCGTCGCCGCGCTCGACTTCTACGACGACCTCGAGGTCGACAACACCAAGTCGTTCTGGGAGGCGCACAAGCACGTCTACGCCGAGTCGGTGAGGGCGCCGATGACCGCTCTGTGCGCGTCGCTCGAGCCGGAGTTCGGCAAGGCCAAGATCTTCCGCCCCTACCGCGACGTCCGGTTCGCGAAGGACAAGACGCCCTACAAGACACACCAGGGGGCCTACGTCGGCGTCGGCCCCGCGACCGGGTGGTACGTCGAGATCAGCCCGCGGGGCCTGCGCACCGGCGCCGGCTTCTACGAGGCCTCAGGCACCCGCCTGGCCGCGTTTCGCGAGGCGGTCGCCCACGACACCTTCGGCCCCGAGCTCGAGGCGCTGGTCGCCGAGCTCGAGAGCGCCGGCTTCGAGGTCGGCGGCGACACCCTCAAGACCCAGCCGCGCGGCTTCGACGCCGACCACCCGCGCATCGGGCTGCTGCGGCACAAGGCGCTGACACTCGGTCGGCAGCACGGCTTCGAGCCGGTGATCCACACCCCCGAGGCGCTGGACCTGGTGCGCGAGGACTGGCGCACGCTGCGCCCGTTCGTGGAGTGGGTCCAGCGGCACGTCCGGGACTGAGCGACGCACGTCCGACCACTAGAACACGTTCCAGTTCCGGCGTACGATCCCGCGGGTGAGCACCTCCACCGACGCCTCCCGTCCCGCCGCGATCACCTCCGACGCCATCGACTGGCGCGCCGCCACCGACGAGCACCCGGCCCGGATGGCCTCGATGCGCTCCTACTCCGCGGTCGCGAAGGGCGACCTGGCCGAGTGGCTGACGGTGTACGCCGAGGACGCGGTGCTCGAGGACCCGGTCGGGCCCTCCATGTTCGACCCGGAGGGCCGCGGCCACCACGGCCACGAGGGGATCAGGGCCTTCTGGGAGCTGGCGATCGCGCCGATCGCGACCTTCGAGTTCACGATCTCCGACTCCTTCGCCAACGCGGGCAGCAACACCTGCGCCAACATCGGCTCGATCCGCACGTCGTTCCCCGACGGCTCGCACACGACGACAGACCTGATCATGGTCTACGTCGTCCACGACGACGGCCGCGTCGCCTCCATGAAGGCGTTCTGGGAGCCCGAGCGGACGATGGCCACCTTCACCAAGGCTTAGACCGCGCGACGGCCGGGCCACCACCGGCCGTTCACCTGCCGCTCCCCTGCGCCGGCCACCCTGCGGGCATGGCCAAGCGCAGGTTCGTGATCCACATCGGCCTCCCCCACGCAGGCGGAGGCTCCCTCGCCGGGGCGCTGAGCGACCACGCCGCCGCCCTGGCCGAGGTCGGCGTCCGCGTCCCCGCGCGCAGCGCCGACGAGGCGCGCCGCGCCGCTCTGGAGCTGCGACGGTTGCACTCGACCTACGGCTTCAAGCGCAAGGAGGTCGAAGGCACCTGGGCGCTGCTGTGCAAGCGGGCCCGCAAGGAGGGGGCGAAGTCGCACGACGCGGTCGTCGTCTCCGACGACCTGCTCGCCGGGGCCAGCCGCGAGCAGATCGCCCTGCTGCTGGACAGCCTGGCCGGCTTCGAGGTCCACGTGGTCGCCGTCCTCGCCGACCCCGCCCGACAGCTGGCGGCCGCCTGGACCGACGCGGTGCGCGCCGGCTCCGAGCTGGAGCTGCGCCGCTACGCCCGGCGGGTGCTGGACCCCGACCGTCGCCTCGACGAGGCGGCCACCTTCTGGGCCGACCAGGACGTGCCGGCGGTCCTGGACCGCTGGGCCGCCGAGCTGCGGCGTCCGGACCGCGTCCACGTCGTCGTCCCCGGCACCGAGCAAGACCCCGCGCGGGCGGGCTGGGCCACGATCGCGCGGCTGGTCGGGGCCGACGCGGACGCGCTGCCCGTGACCGCGACCGCCACCGCACCCGACGCGGCCTCGCTGGCCGTGCTGCGCGACGTCAACGCCTCCGTCGACGGCCGCGCGGACCGGCGTACCCAGCGCCAGCTCGTCGAGGCCCACCTGGTCCGCAGCACCGACGCTCCCACCGCGGTGCCCGCCGACCTGCACGAGGAGCTGACCGAGCTCGCCGAGGCGTGGGGCAAGGCGCTGGCCGAGGGCGGGTACGCCGTCACCGGGGACGCCTCGGACCTACTGCCCGCCGCCGCGCCGGTCGCGGCCCCGGCCGACCCGACGCTCGAGGAGCGCCTCGCCAGCACCACGGACGCCCTGGCCGACCTGCTCGTCGAGCTGGCCCGCACCCGGGAGCGCGCCGAGGAGCTGCAGAAGCGCAACGCCAAGCTGGAGCGGAAGAAGGCCAAGCTCCGGACCCGGCTGGCTGCGGCGCTCGCCGAGGGCTGAGGGACTCACGCTCGAGAACGGGTGGTCTCGACGTCCGCGACCACCGGGGCGCGAGGAATCAGTGCGGCGCCCAGGCGTCCTCGTCCGCCGTACGCCGGCTCACGCACTCCGGGAGCCGCTGGTCGGCCAGCTCCTGGATCGAGACGTGCTCGAAGACGTCGCGCAGCGAGCGGCGCGCGGCGATCCAGACCTGCTGCAGCGGCTCGGCCCGGTCGTTGTACTCGACCGCCTCGGGCCGCAGGCCGTAGACCGATACCAGCGGCCCGTCGACGGCACGGATGACGTCGGCGACCGTGACGTCGCCCGCCGCCCGGGCCAGCTTCCAGCCGCCGGACTGACCACGCTGGCTGATGACCACGCCGGCGCGACGCAGGTCCGCCAGGATCGCTTGGAGGAAGTTGCGCGGGATGTCCTGCAGCTTGCCGAGCTCCTCGGCGCTCACCGCCGCCCGATCGGCGCGGGTGGCCATCTCGATGAGGGCTCGCAGCGCGTAGTCGGACTTGGCGGACACACGCATGAGGTCCAGTGTGTCAGACGAGTCGATCAGATCACTCGACTTCGTGGACTTGGCGGCCGCGATCGCGTTACCACACAGGCGTTCCGCACCACCCCGAAGTGGTTGCACGCTAAGTTACCCACGCGTATCATTATGTTACCGGCCAGTAGTACGCCGACGTACTGCCCTGCATGCGAAGCCGGTTCCCGAGAACAGAAGGTGGGCCCCCGTGAGCCACTACAAGAGCAACCTGCGCGACATCGAGTTCAACCTCTTCGAGGTGCTGGGCCGCGACGAGGTCCTCGGCACCGGTCCGTTCGCCGAGGTGGACGGCGAGACCGCCCGCGAGGTGCTGGCCGAGGTCGAGCGCCTCGCCCGCGAGGACCTCGCCGCGTCGTTCGTCGACGCGGACCGCAACCCCCCAGTCTTCGACCCGACCACCAACACCGCTCCGCTCCCTGAGTCGTTCAAGAAGTCCTACCAGGCCTGGATGGACTCCGAGTTCTGGCGCCTGCAGACCTTCGCCGAGCTCGGTGGCACCCCCGCGCCCCCGACCATCTCGTGGGGCATCGGCGAGCTCGTGCTCGGCGCCAACCCCGCCATCTGGATGTACGGCGCCGGCCCGATGTTCGCGGGCGTGCTGCACCGCAACGGCATCGAGCGTGACAAGAAGATCGCGCAGATGATGATCGACAAGGGCTGGGTCGCCACCATGGTGCTCACCGAGCCCGACGCCGGCTCCGACGTGGGCGCGGGCCGCACCAAGGCCACCCCCAACGAGGACGGCACCTGGAACATCGAGGGCGTCAAGCGGTTCATCACCTCCGCCGAGTCCGACCTCTCCGACAACGTCATCCACCTCGTGCTCGCGCGCCCCTCGGGCGTCGAGGGCGCCGGCGGCCCGGGCACCAAGGGCCTCTCGCTCTTCATCGTCCCGAAGTTCCACTTCGACCTCGAGACCGGTGAGCTGGGCGAGCGCAACGGCGCCTACGTCACCAACGTCGAGCACAAGATGGGCATCAAGGTCTCCAACACCTGCGAGGTCACCTTCGGCGACCCCGCCGTCGGTGGCGGCGAGCCGGCCCGCGGCTGGCTGCTCGGCGAGGTCCACGACGGCATCGCCCAGATGTTCCAGGTCATCGAGAACGCCCGCATGATGGTCGGCACCAAGGCCATCGCGACGCTGTCGACCGGCTACCTCAACGCGCTGGAGTTCGCGAAGTCCCGCGTCCAGGGTGCCGACCTGACCCAGTCCGGTGACAAGACCGCCCCCCGCGTGACGATCACCCACCACCCCGACGTGCGCCGCTCGCTGATGACGCAGAAGGCCTACGCCGAGGCGATGCGCTCGCTGGTCCTCTACACCGCGTCCTGGCAGGACCGGGTCGCCATCGCCGAGCACAACGGCGAGGAGGACAAGCTGGCCGAGGCCGTCAACGACCTGCTGCTCCCGATCGTGAAGGGCTACGGCTCCGAGCGCTCCTGGACCCTGCTGGGCACCGAGTCCCTGCAGACCTTCGGCGGCTCCGGCTTCCTGCAGGAGTACCCCATCGAGCAGTACGTCCGCGACGCCAAGATCGACACCCTCTACGAGGGCACCACCGCGATCCAGGGCCAGGACTTCTTCTTCCGCAAGATCGTCAAGGACCAGGGCAAGGCGCTGGGCCACCTGGCCGGCGAGATCCAGGCTTTCCTCGACGCCGAGGGCGGCAACGGCCGCCTGAAGAACGAGCGCGCCCTGCTGGCCACCGCCCTCGACGACGCCAACGCCATGGTCGGTCACCTGATCAACGACCTGATGTCGGCGCAGGAGGAGATCCGCAACATCTACAAGGTCGGCCTCAACACCTCGCGTCTGCTGATGACGCTCGGTGACGTGGTCTGCGCCTGGCTGCTGCTCCGCGGCGCCGAGGTGGCCTTGGAGAAGCTCGGTGGCCCCGACGGCGGCGGCAAGGACAAGGCGTTCTACGAGGGCAAGGTCGCTGCGGCCCAGTTCTTCGCCCAGAACGTGCTGCCCAAGCTCGCCGCCGAGCGCGCGATCGCCGAAGCGACCGACCTGTCGCTGATGGAGATCGACGAGGCGTCCTTCTGAGCCCAGACTCAATGTCTAGCCTCGACGCCTGAGCTCGACGCCTGATCCGGCGTACGACGGCCCGCTGCCCCTCCGGGGTGGCGGGCCGTTGCGCGTGGTGGCCTGGCAAGGTTCATCGGCCGGCCGACAGACCCTGACGTGGGCGGAACCTGTCAACCTGCGTGGAGTCGGTCGCGGTTGGTTTCTTGGTTGATGGCCACTTGGGCCATAGGGGTCGGTACCCGGGGCGGGCCGGCGAACCG
>NZ_LUPI01000051.1:0-19427 GCF_001627265.1 Nocardioides sp. REDSEA-S30_B4
GCCGACCGCCGAGAGCACGGCGCAGACCACGAAGGATCAGAAGAAGCAGAAGAAGCAGGAGCCCACCCAGCCCGCCCTGCCCGAGCCGCAGGGCAGCTGCGCCCCCGAGGACGTCGTCGTCCGGCCGAAGGTCACCGACGCCGTCGCCGGTCGCGCCGTGACCGTCACGCTGCGGCTGCGCACCCGCCTGGCCGAGGCCTGCACGTGGGAGCTGTCGCGCTCCTCCTTCACCTGGAAGCTGACCTCGGGCAGCGACGAGATCTGGACCAGCCGTGAGTGCCCCCGTGCCGTGCCGAGCCGGGAGCTCGTCGTGCGACGCGACACCGTCGCGACCACCGAGCTCACCTGGGGTGGGCGTCGCAGCGACGCCGAGTGCAGCCGTCAGGCCGACTGGGCGCTGCCGGGGTGGTACCACGTGACGGTGTCCGCGTTGGCCGGTGAGCCGCGCAGCAGCCAGTTCGAGCTGCGGGCCCCGGCGCCGGCCACGATCACCGCGAGCCCGGAGCCGAGGAAGAAGACCGGCCAGAAGTCGAAGACGAAGGCGAAGACGAAGAAGGACCGGGGCTAGCGCCCGAGCATCCGCAGCAGCATCGCGACCACGAAGCGCGACTCCTCGGCCCGCCCGGCCTCGTCCAGCGCCGCGAGCTGCGGCCGGTCGACCATCGCGCGCAGCAGCAGGTCGCCGTACATCATCCGGGTCGCGATCCGGACCCGGGAGTCGTCCGGGCCGGGGATCTCGCCGCGGGCCGTCGCCCGGGCCCACAGCTGGTTGAGCACCATGGCGTGCTGGGCGCCGACGCGCTCGGGGGCGGCCCAGGTGGCGTCCTCGGCGGCGCCGTCGACGGCGATGCGCACGGCGACCCAGCCGGCCTCGGTGAGGAAGTGCTGCAGCAGCCAGGAGTAGACCGCCAGCAGGTCGCCCTCGAGGGTGCCGGTGTCGACCTCGGGGGCGTCGGCGCGGGCGTGGACGGCGTCGACCAGCAGCGTCTCCTTGTCGCGCCAGCGCAGGTAGATCGACGACTTCCCGACGCCTGCGCGCCGTGCCACCCCGTTGAGGGAGTAGCCGGCCCGCCCGTGGGCGGCGTACTCCGCCAGGGCAGCGTCGATGATGCGGTCGTCCGCGTCGGCGTCGCGGGGCCGACCGGCCGGACGTGACTCCGAGTGGTCCACGTCACCAGTGTGCCACGCAGAGGCGATACCCCAGGGGGTTCTGGGGCACTTCGGGACCTGAGCGGTCTCTTTACTTTCGCTGCCGGCTGTGGCCCCGCCGGACGCCGGCGACCGGACCCACCCCAGAGGGCGAGGAGTGGTGCCGGCGGTGTGCCTAGCATCGGGAGATCCGCGAACCCATCGGAGGTGATGACCGTGCCCCAGGACAAGTCCCCCGGGCCCAGCGTCAAGGATCCCGAGCTCTACGAGCGCCTGCGCGAGGAGGGGAACAGCAAGGAGAAGGCGGCCCGCATCGCCAACGCGGCCGCTGGGTCCTCCCGTGAGCAGGTCGGCAAGCGGGGCGGTGGCTCGCCGTCGTACGAGGAGTGGACGGTTGATGAGCTGCACGAGCGTGCCGCCGAGCTCGAGGTCGAGGGCCGCTCGTCGATGAACAAGGACGAGCTGATCGAGGCGCTGAGGAACCACTGAGGATGGCCACCGACCACGTCGGGCCGGTGCGCGTGGCGGTCCTCAACGACTACGAGATCGTGGTCAACGGGGTCGCGCGCATGCTCGAGCCGTACGCCGACCGCGTCCGTGTCGTCGAGACGACCGTCGGGATACCCGCCATGGGGCAGAGCGACGTCGTCCTCTACGACACCTTCAGCCAGGCCCAGGGCAACGTCCTCGACGTGCAGGAGGTGGCCTCGATGACCGGGGCCGCCGTCGTGCTGTTCAGCTGGAACCTCGACCCGACCCTGGTGGCCGAGGCGCTGCGCCGCGGGGCGGCCGGCTACCTGTCGAAGACCCTCGACGGCGCGGGCCTGGCCGACGCGGTGGTGAAGGTGGCCTCGGGCGAACGGGTGCTGCCCGGCGACCGTGCCAACGGCATCGAGCACGGCGCCTGGCCCGGCCAGGAGCACGGGCTGTCGGCGCGAGAAGCGGAGATGATGGCGCTGATCACCCAGGGCTTCTCCAACGCCGAGATCGCCGAGCGGTCCTACCTCTCGATCAACTCGGTGAAGACCTACATCCGCACCGCCTACCGCAAGCTCGGGCTCTCGCGACGCTCGCAGGCGGTGCGCTGGGGCCTCGAGCACGGCTTCCTGCCCCCGGAGCCGCGCCGCACCGACACCGCCCGTGGGGTCGCGGAGGTGGCGGCGCCGCGTCAGTGACCGGCGGGGGTCCCTCGGCCGTCCTCACGCGGATTTCACACATTCTCTGGACAAGCATTCGACGCAATATCCACAAACATTCCACAGTCGGTGGATTTCTCATCATTCCGGGTGAATTCACAAAAATCGATCCTCCGCGATCGGGCTATTTGGTCCTATGGCGGCTACGTTCGATGAATGAGCGGCTCCCGACCTGTGCGCGTGGCCCTCATCGACAACTTCGAGGTGTCGGTGGCGGGCGTCCGCAGCCTCCTGACCCCGTACTCCGCCCGTGTGGCCCTGCTCGACCTCGGCTCGGCGATGACCAAGCCCAGCTCCGTCGACGTCATCCTCTACGAGCCGGTCCGGCAGACCCCGTCCTCGCAGGCGATGCTGCGCGACCTCGTGCGCGCCTCGCAGAAGTCCGCGGTGGTCTACTCCTGGCGCGACAAGGAGGGGCAGGCGACCGGCTCGTTCGCCGCCCACCTCTCCAAGGCGCTGCCGGCCGTCGACCTCGTCAACGCGATCGAGAGCCTGCACGACGGCGGTGACGGTGGCCCCAGCCGCCGCATCCCCAGTGACCAGGGCCCCTTGAAGGTGATCCGGGGCAGCACGCAGCGCGACTACGACCTGACGCCCCGGGAGGCCGAGATCCTCTCGTTGGTCACCCAGGGGCTGACCAACTCCGAGATCGGTGGACAGCTCTACCTGTCCATCAACTCGGTCAAGACCTACATCCGTGCGGCCTATCGCAAGATCGAGGTGACCCGTCGCGCCCAGGCGGTCGCCTGGGGCATGGAGCACGGCCTGGCACCGCTCGCGGAGACCGACGTCGTCGGCGGCTGAACCATCCCTGCTCGCCGACGGGTGAGCGCGGCCTGGACGCCCTGCAGGATTCCGCTGGGCGTCCGGGCGGAAGCGACCCGTCTCGTGGGGGGGGTGGAGGTCGGTAGGCCCCGTGGGACTCGAACCCACAACCAAGAGATTAAAAGTCTCCTGCTCTGCCCATTGAGCTAGGGGCCCGAGCGCGCCCGCGGACGGGTCGAGCGTCGCCAGCCTAGACGGCGTGCGTGCCTGCGCGGACGCCCGGTGGGCCCGCCTGCGCGGGTCCTGCGCGGGTCCTGGGCGGGCTCAGCCGTGGTGCCGCGTCACACGCTCGTTGCAGACTCTTCATCCCCAGGTTCTGAAATTCGGTCGCCCGGACTCTTTGCACGATCCAGTCAGGCGGTAGTGTCGGGCACGCAACCGATGCAAGTTCCAGCAGGTCGACGCCCGCGGAGTTTGTGATCCAACGGCGTTTCTTCTTGTCCCACGGTCCCCGGACCATGCAAGTCGGAGCGACGTGTCACCCAGCACCGGTTGTGGGCCGTCGAAGTGACGGTCCTCGCCCCGACGAAGGAGAATTGAGCACAATGGCTCAGGGCACCGTGAAGTGGTTCAACGCCGAGAAGGGTTTCGGCTTCATCGCGCAGGAGGACGGCGGCGACGACGTCTTCGTGCACTACTCGGCGATCCAGACCCAGGGCTACAAGTCCCTGGACGAGAACCAGAAGGTCGAGTTCGACGTCACCTCGGGCCCCAAGGGCCCGCAGGCGGAGAACGTCCGTCCTCTCTGATCAACGGGTGAGTCGCGTCTGACGCGACGACCACGACGGGGCCCCAGCCGCTCGGCTGGGGCCCCGTTGCCGTCCCCGGACCGGTGCTCCCCGGCGGCAGCGCCCGGCGTACGTCGCGGGGTGGTCCGTACCGGCGGGTGGCCCACCCGGGTGGTTCGGCACCACCCGGACGGGTCACTTTGGAACCGGGTGGTTTGGCCGGGGGGTGCCTCGGGCACTCTGGTGCTCGATGGACGTCCATGGGTTGAGTGAGGGCAGCGTGCACGACCAGTTCGACGTGTCTCTCGAGGACGCCGACCTGCTCGGCGAGGTCGAGCTGACCACCAACCTCATCATCGCCGCGTCCGAGGTCGACGAGCACCTCTCGCAGGCGGAGATCGACGCGATCCTCGGCGTCGTCCCGCACCCGCGCGCCGGGGCCTGATCGGGCCCGGCTGAGCGCGGTGTCCCCGTCGCTTGCGTAGATACCATAGGGGGGTACCCTATGACCGTGAGCGAGAACCAGCACGGCTACATCCACCGCAAGGACGACTACCTCAAGCGCCTGCGCCGGATCGAGGGGCAGGCCCGCGGCCTGCAGCGGATGGTCGAGGAGGAGCAGTACTGCATCGACATCCTCACCCAGGTCTCCGCCATGACGAAGGCCCTGCACGCGGTCTCCCTCGGGTTGCTCGAGGAGCACCTGGGCCACTGCGTGGTCAGCGCTGCGCGGTCCTCCGACGAGGAGGCCGAGCAGAAGGTCACCGAAGCCATCGACGCGATCGCGCGCCTGGTCCGTTCCTGAGGCCCCGGGCCCACCCACACGCCTGACTGCACGAGGAGAGAGCACATGAGCACCACCAGCACCTGGACCGTCACCGGCATGACCTGCGGCCACTGCGTCGCCTCGGTCACCGAGGAGCTGCAGGAGGTCCCGGGCGTCGAGGACGTCGCGGTCACCCTGGAGACCGGCGAGGTCGTCGTCACCAGCGTCGAGCCGCTCACCCGCGAGGCCGTCGAGGGCGCCGTGGGTGAGGCCGGCTACCAGCTGGCATGAGCGTCCAGACCCACGTGGTCGACCTCGCCGTCACCGGGATGACCTGCGCCTCCTGCGCGCACCGCATCGAGCGCAAGCTCAACAAGCTCGACGGCGTGGAGGCCTCGGTCAACTACGCCACCGAGAAGGCCCACGTCGTCTTCCCCGCCGGCCTCGGCACCGACGTGCTGCTCGAGACCGTCGCTGCGGCCGGGTACGCCGCTGAGCTGCCGCGCCCGCAGGCCGACGACGACGCGGTGGCCGACCGGGAGGTGGCAGCCCTGCGCCGTCGCCTGGCCGTCGCGGCCGCGCTCTCGGCCCCTGTCATCGCGCTGGCGATGGTGCCCGCCCTGCAGCTGACCGGCTGGCAGTGGTGGTCGCTGCTCCTGGCGACCCCGGTCGCGACCTGGGCGGCCTGGCCGTTCCACCGCGCGGCCGTGACCAACCTGCGCCACGGCGCGGTCACCATGGACACCCTGGTCTCCATGGGCGTGACCGCCGCCTACACCTGGTCGGTCGTCGCGCTGACCGTCGGCGACGCCGGTCACCTCGGGATGACCCACGGGTTCTCCTGGACCGCCGAGCGCGGCGACGGCCTCTCGATGATCTACCTCGAGGTGGCCGCCGGGGTCACGACGTTCCTGCTGGCCGGCCGCTGGACCGAGAAGCGCGCCAAGCGTCGCGCCGGTGCCGCGCTGCGTGCCCTGCTGGCCCTCTCGGCGGCCGAGGCGACCGTGCTGCGCGACGGGCAGGAGGTGCGCGTCACCGCCGAGGAGCTCGGCCCCGACGAGCTCGTGGTCGTGCGCCCCGGTGAACGGATCGCCGCCGACGGGGTCGTCGAGTCCGGCGCCTCGGCCGTGGACGCGTCGATGCTCACCGGCGAGCCGGTGCCCGTCGACGTTCGTCCCGGCGACGAGGTCACCGGCGGCTGCGTCAACACCTCCGGGCGCCTGGTGGTGCGCACCACCCGGGTCGGGTCGGACACGGCCCTGGCGCAGATGGCCCGACTGGTCGAGGAGGCCCAGCAGGGCAAGGCGGAGGTCCAGCGGCTGGCCGACCGGGTCTCCTCGGTCTTCGTGCCGGTCGTGGTCGCTCTCGCAGCGCTCACGGTGGTCGCCTGGCTGGTCGCCGGCGAGGGCTGGACGGTCGCGCTCTCGGCAGCCGTCTCGGTCCTCGTGATCGCCTGTCCCTGCGCCCTCGGGCTGGCCACGCCCACCGCGCTGATGGTCGGCACCGGGCGCGGCGCGCAGCTCGGGGTCCTCATCCGCGGCCCGGAGGTGCTCGAGCAGACCCGACGGGTCGACACCGTCGTGCTCGACAAGACCGGGACGGTCACGACCGGCCGGATGTCCCTGGTCGACGTGGTCGCGCTCGACGCCGACGAGGAGGACGTACGCCGCCGCGCGGCCGCCCTCGAGTCCGCCTCCGAGCACCCGATCGCCCGCGCCATCGCGGACGCCTGGACCGGCGGGCGAGTCGAGGTCCGCGACTTCGTCAACCACGAGGGCCTCGGCGTGACCGGCGAGGTCGACGGGGAGCGTGTGGTCGTCGGGAAGGCGGCGCTGCTGGAGCGGGAGGGACTCGCCGTCGGGGACGACGTCACCGGCGCGCTGGAGACGGCGCGGGGGACCGGCGGAACCCCGGTGCTGGTCGGCTGGGACGGCCGCGCCCGCGGGGTGCTGGTGGTCGCCGACACCGTGAAGAAGACCTCCGCCGAGGCGGTCGCCCTGCTGCGCGAGCTGGGCCTCGAGCCGGTGCTGCTCACCGGCGACCACGAGCGGGCCGCCCGGGCGGTGGCCCACGAGGTCGGCATCGACCGGGTCGTCGCCGACGTGCTGCCGGCCGACAAGCTCGCCGAGGTGCGCCGACTGCAGGCCGAGGGCCGGGTCGTCGCTATGGTCGGCGACGGCGTCAACGACGCCGCTGCCCTGGCCGCCTCCGACCTGGGCATCGCGCTCGGCACGGGCACCGACGTGGCGATGGAGGCCTCGGACCTGACCCTGGTCTCCGGCGACCTGCGGGGCGCTGCCACCGCCGTACGCCTGTCGCGCCGCACCCTGGCCACCATCCGGGCCAACCTGTTCTGGGCGTTCGCCTACAACGTCGCCGCGCTGCCGGTCGCCGTCGCCGGGCTGCTCAGCCCGATGCTGGCCGGCGGAGCCATGGCCGCCTCGTCGCTGGTCGTCGTCGGCAACAGCCTGCGGCTGCGCGCGTTCCGGTAGTCGCTGGTCGAGGTGCGAGCGCAGCGAGCCACGAGACCTCGCCGGGTCTCGTGGCTCGGCGCTGGCGCGCCTCGCACCTCGACCAGCGAACGGCGCCCCCGGGTGGTCGAGCAGCGACGAGCGCCAGCGAGGCGCTGCTCGACCACCGGGGTGGCTCAGCAGGTGGCGAACAGCACCGGCCCCGACGACAGGTCCGAGAGCACGAACGCGCCGGGCTCGGGCTCCAGCACCATCCGCACCAGCGTCCCCTCGGCGGTGACCTCGTCGACCGCGAACCGGTCCGAGAAGTCGCCGCCCTGGCCCGGCCCGGGGCCGGCGGCGAGGACCGCGCGGGTGTCGGCGTTGGTGCGGGCCTGGTCGTCGTTCTCGAAGCCGAGCAGCACCTCGGCCCCGCCCCCGGGCAGCAGGCCCATCGCGAACGCGGTGACCGGGTTGATCTTGCCGGCCCGCGCGAGCAGCTGGTCGCCGGTGGCGCGGTCGGTGTCGTCGGCCTGGCGCATCGACAGCGCCTCGCAGGCGTGGTCGGCGGTGTAGACGACCGCGGCGGCGGGGGACTCGGTGAAGGAGTCCGCGAGGTCGGCGACCGCGCCGGAAGGGCCTTCGCCGCCGGCGAGGGCCGTCTCGAGGTAGGGCTGGCGGTCGCCGGCCCAGAGCAGGCCGTCGCGCACGGCGACGTACTGCAACGTCGGGGTGGCCCGCAGACCGGTGCGGCCGGAGATCCCGGCCAGCAGCTCGGTGCCGCCGACCCACACGCCGTCGTCCTCGTCGGGGCGCTGGTAGCCCAGCGCCTCCAGCCGGTCGGTGACCGCGTCGGGGGACACCCCGCCCAGCGAGACGATCTCGACCGCGCCCTCGGGTGACTGCGCCAGCAGCTCCCAGTCGATGGTCGCGGGGGACCAGCCGAACTCCGCCGACAGCAGCGGCGCGCTGTCCACCAGGCCGGAGGCGGCGGTCAGGTCGGCGTCGAAGCCGGCGTCGAGCAGCTCGGCCAGGTCGCCCTCGGAGGCCGAGGCGCCCACCTCCGCGCGCACCGCGGCCCAGTCGGTGAAGGTGTAGCGCCGCCGCCGACGTCGTCGCCGCCGGTGCGGTCGTGTTCCGACCCGGGCGCAAGGTGCTGCTGGTGCACCGGCAGAAGTACGACGACTGGTCCTTTCCCAAGGGCAAGCTCGACCCCCGCGAGCACCCCACGACCGCCGCGGTGCGGGAGGTGGCGGAGGAGACCGGGCTGCACGTGCGGCTGGGTCCGCCGCTGGCGACCATGCGCTACCCGAACAACGGCCGGATGAAGACCGTGCACTACTGGCAGGGTCGCGCCGTCGGGGACGACGACGTGTCGGCGTACGAGCCCAACGACGAGATCGACCGCGTCGCCTGGGTCGACCGCGACGAGGCGGCCGGGCTGCTGACCTACACCCGTGACCAGGCGCTGCTCGAGGACGCCGTGCGGCTGCGCAAGCCCACCACCGCGCTGGTCGTCCTGCGTCACGCCCACGCGCGCTCCCGCAAGGCCTGGCGGGGCGACGACCGGCTGCGACCGCTGCTGACCGGCGGTCGGGACGAGGCGTTCCGGCTGGTCCCCGTCCTCGCGGCGTACGACGTCGGGCGGGTCGTGTCGTCGGGCTCGACGCGCTGCCTGCAGACCGTGGCGCCGTACGTGGAGACCGTGGGCCTCGACGTCGAGCGCCGCAAGGAGCTCGCCGAGGAGTGCTCGGACCCCGAGCGCACCACCCGCGTCGTGCGCGAGGTCGCCGCGGAGTGCGACTCGACCAGGCGCGGGACGCTGCTGTGCAGCCACCGCCCGGTGCTGCCGACGGTCTTCGCGGCCCTCGGTGTGCCCGACCCGAAGCTGGAGCCGGGGGAGATGCTCGTGGTGCACCTGCGCAAGGGGCGCGTGGTCGCCACGGAGAAGCACCTCGTCGGCTGAGCAGTCAAGATCGCCCGGGCTTGTTCACGTGGCGTACCTCTCACGTGCGCGCCGAGGCCATCCACTCGGTGACGAGGGTTCACCCCTCGTTCACCGACGGCCCCGGATCGCGTCACTTCGGCTGCTTAGCGTCCTCGACGTCACCCCCATGAAGACCTATCAGGAGTCACACTCGTGAAGACCCCCACTCTCCGTCGCGCGGTCCTGCCCGGCGTCGCCGCCCTGGCCCTCGCCCTGACCGCCTGCGGTTCCTCCGACGAGGACGGCACCGACGGCGCCGACGGCGTGTCGCTCTCCGGCCAGTACACGATCGGCGGCGCCTCGACCCAGGAGGCCGCCATGACGGCCTGGTCGGTCGGCTTCACCGACGTCCAGCCCGAGGCCGAGGTCACCTACGAGCCCATCGGCTCGGGCGGCGGCCGTGAGAACTTCGTCGCGGGCGGCTACCCGCTGGCCGGCTCCGACGCCTACCTCGACAACGACGAGGGCGAGCTCGACGCCGCCATCGAGCGTTGCGGCGGCGAGGACGTGCTGGAGTTCCCGAGCTACATCTCCCCGATCGCGCTGGTCTTCAACGTCGACGGCGTGGACGAGCTCAACCTGTCCCCCGAGACCATCGCCGGCATCTTCTCCGGCGAGATCAAGCAGTGGGACGCCAAGGAGATCGCGGCCGACAACCCCGACGCCGACCTCCCGAGCGCCCCGATCAACGCCGTGCACCGCTCCGACGAGTCGGGCACCACCGAGAACTTCACCCTCTACCTCACCACCGCCGTCGGCGACGCGTGGGACGAGGGCGTCTTCGAGTCGTGGCCGAGCTCCTACGGCGGCACCGGCGCCCAGGGCACCTCCGGCGTCGTGACCGAGGTCCGTGACGGCGTCAACGCCATCGGGTACGCCGACGCCAGCCAGGCCGGTGGCCTCGGTGTCGCCAACGTCGGTGTCGGTGACGAGTTCGTCGCCCCCACCGCCGAGGCCGCCGCGAAGATCCTCGAGGTCTCCGAGAAGGTCGAGGGCGCCAGCGACAACCAGCTGATCTTCGAGCTCGACTACACCACCGCCGAGTCGGGCACCTACCCGATCGTGCTGACGTCGTACCTCCTGGCCTGCCCGACCTACGACAACCAGGAGGACGCGGACTTCGCCAAGGCGTTCGCCTCCTACATCCTCAGCGACGACGGCCAGGCCATCGGCTCGGAGGAGGCCGGCTCGGCGCCCCTCTCGGAGTCGCTGCGTGACCAGGCTCGCGAGATCGTCGACCAGATCTCGGCCGGCTGACGGATCACAGGCAGAACCGATAGCGTCGGAGGCCCCGGCCGCCCCCGTGGCGGGCCCGGGGCCTTCGGCGCGAGCAGTCGACAGATGCAGGAGAGGGAGATCCGTTGACCACCACCCAGGAGCCGGCTCCGCCGGTCCCGCCGACCGACCACGCACCGGAGCGGGTCAGTCGCGCCGGTGACTCGATCTTCCGCGGGCTCGCCACGGGGGCCGGGATGCTCATCATGCTGGCGCTGGCCGGCGTGGCGATCTTCCTGGTGCTGCAGTCGATCCCCGCGATCGGCGCCTCGGGCGAGCAGGCGTACGGCGCCGACAACATCGTCGTCTACATCTGGCCGCTCCTCTTCGGCACCATCCTCGCCGCGATCATCGCGCTGATCATCGCCACGCCGCTGGCGATCGGTGTCGCGCTGGTGATCAGCCACTACGCGCCGCGTCGCATCGCCCGGTTCCTCGGCTACCTCATCGACCTGCTCGCCGCGGTGCCCTCGGTCGTCTACGGCCTCTGGGGCCGCGAGACGCTGCAGGGCTGGGTGTTCCCGGTCTACGACTGGCTGCACGACAACCTGGGCTTCCTGCCCTTCTTCGAGGGCCCGGTCACCACCGGCCGCACGATCCTCACCGCCGGCGTGGTGCTGGCCGTGATGGCGCTGCCGATCATCACCGCGCTGTGCCGCGAGGTCTTCCTGCAGACCCCGGTGATGCACCAGGAGGCTGCCCTGGCCCTGGGTGCGACACGCTGGGAGATGATCCGGATGGCGGTCTTCCCCTACAGCCGCTCGGGCATCACGTCCGCGGTCATGCTCGGCCTGGGTCGTGCGCTCGGCGAGACGATGGCCGTCGCGATGGTCCTCTCGGCCGCCGGGGTGGTCACGATCAACCTGATCTCCTCGCAGAACCCCTCCACGATCGCCGCCAACATCGCGCTCAACTACGCCAACGCCTCCGGCACCAAGACCAACGTGCTGATCGCGGGCGGCCTGGTGCTGTTCGTGGTGACGTTCGCCGTCAACTTCCTCGGACGCTGGCTCGCCGCCCGCGGCCAGGTCAAGGCATGAGCGGGGAGGACACGGACATGACGCAGACGCCTCACGACACCCACGAGCCGTTCCACACCGACCCCTCGAGCGACCTCTCCTCGCACGTCCCGCTGACCAAGCCGCAGCTGCCCGCGATCGCGGTGCCGCTGGCCGCCGCCGTGGCGTGGGGCCTGTCCGGCCTGATCTCGCTGTTCATGGAGTGGCCGGTCGCCGGCTGGGTCGTGCTCGGCTGGGTCTTCTTCGTGCTCGGCATGCCCGCCTGGGCCAACGCCGTCGAGGGCCGCCGCAAGGCCACCGACCGCCTCATCACCACCATGGTGTGGACGACCTTCGCGGTCGCGATGATGCCGCTGGTCGCGGTCAGCTGGACCGTCATCGAGCGCGGTGCCCCCGCCCTGACCGTCGAGTTCCTCACCTCCGACCAGTCCGGTGTCATCGGCGTCGGCGGCGGCATCCTGCACGCCATCATCGGCACCGCGATCATCACGCTGGTCGCGACGCTGATCTCGGTGCCGGTCGGCATCATGGCCGCGGTCTACCTCGTCGAGTACGGCAAGGGGAACCGCGTCGCGCGGGTCCTCACCTTCCTCGTCGACGTCATGACCGGCATCCCGTCGATCGTGGCCGGTCTCTTCGCGCTGGCGCTGTTCACGCTGCTGCTCGGGCCGCTGCCCCGCATCGCGATCGGCGGCTCGATCGCGCTGTCGGTGCTGATGATCCCGATCGTGGTGCGCTCCACCGAGGAGATGCTCAAGCTGGTGCCCGACGAGCTGCGCGAGGGTGCCTACGCCCTCGGCGTACCCAAGTGGCGGATGATCACCAAGGTCGTCCTGCCCACCGCGCTCGGCGGCATCATCACCGGCGCCACGCTGGCCGTGGCCCGCGTCGCCGGCGAGACCGCGCCGCTGCTGCTGATCGCCGGCACGCTGCGCAGCATCAACACCAACCCGTTCGACGGGGCCATGCAGACCCTGCCGGTACTGATCTTCTCCGAGGCGACCAAGGGCGGGGCCAAGCCGGAGTACCTCGCCGCCCAGATCGAGCGCGCCTGGGGTGCGGCGCTCGTCCTCATCATCATCGTGATGCTGCTGAACCTGCTGGCCCGTGTGGTCGGCAGCTTCTTCAGCCCCAAGACGGGTCGCTGAGACCCATGATCCGACCCAGCGACCCGACCCACCAAGGAGCCTGAACCACCATGGCGAAGAGCATCGACGTCTCCGACCTCAACATCTACTACGGCGACTTCCTCGCGGTCTCCGGGGTCAACATGACCATCAAGGCCCGCCAGGTGACCGCGTTCATCGGTCCCTCGGGCTGCGGCAAGTCCACCGTGCTGCGCACCCTCAACCGCATGCACGAGGTCATCCCCGGCGCCCGCGTCGAGGGCAAGGTCGTCGTCGACGGCCAGTCGCTCTACGACCCCTCGATCGACCCGGTGGCCGTGCGGCGCCAGATCGGCATGGTCTTCCAGCGGCCCAACCCGTTCCCCACGATGTCGATCTACGACAACGTGCTCGCGGGCAACCGCCTCAACGCCAAGAAGATGAAGAAGTCCGAGGCCGACGACATCGTCGAGCGCTCGCTGAAGGGCGCCAACCTCTGGAACGAGGTCAAGGACCGCCTCGGCCGCCCCGGCATGGGCCTCTCCGGTGGTCAGCAGCAGCGCCTGTGCATCGCCCGCGCCATCGCCGTGCGCCCGCAGGTGCTGCTGATGGACGAGCCGTGCTCCGCGCTCGACCCGATCTCGACCTCCGCGATCGAGGACCTCATCCACGAGCTGAAGTCCGAGTACACGATCGTCATCGTCACCCACAACATGCAGCAGGCCGCACGCGTCTCCGACGACACCGGCTTCTTCAACCTCAAGGCCACCGGTGAGCCGGGCCAGCTGGTCGAGTTCAACCCGACCAAGAAGATGTTCACCAACCCCGACAACGACGCCACCGAGGCCTACATCTCGGGTCGCTTCGGCTGAGCGGAACCGGGTTACGACGAATCCCTTTTCCTGCTTACTGCGCAGTAAGCAGGAAATCGAATGCGTCGTAACCCGATGGGGCGGCCCGCAGGCCCCCGGTCACGCGGCCGAGTCGAGCCCGCGGTGGGCGAGCAGTGAGGCTCGTTGGTGCGGGAGCAACGCTCGGCGTTGAGCCACGGTCTCGGTCTCGATCCACGAGGGCGGCGGCGTCAGGGTGAACCGGCGGTGGTCCGCGGGCAGCCGGGCGGCCCGCGCGTACGCCGAGCGCAGCCGGATCAGGAACCTGGTCGTCTCCTCGCCGGCCACACGCTCGACGTACTCCAGCCCGTGGTCGCGCAGCAGCGTCTCGCGTGTGATGTCGCGGCGGCGCTGGCTGCGCTCGAAGTGGTGAGCGCCCTGGTACTCCCCGACCACACCGGCGACGGGGTCGAACAGGTCGGGCGTCAGCAGGTGTCGGCCGTTGAGGTCGAAGATCGGTGCGTTGCACACGACCGGGCCGAGCTCCGCGACCTCGGTCCACAGGAGGCGGAAGGCGACCTCGGCGGGTGACCAGGCGTTCTCGGATGCGAGCGACAACGCGTCACGCGCCTGCTGGATGCCGGTCCACGCCTTGCTCTCGTCGACGGCCTTGCTGATCTCGGCCAGGGACACCAGGTCGTTGAAGCAGGCCATGTCCATCGCGATGACGGCGTCAGCGAGGCAGTCGGCGTGGCGAGCCTCGAACATCACCGACCTGACGGCCGTGGTGACCGTCAGCCCGTCGCTCGTGGTCAGCTCATCGGGCCTGAGGCGTTCCTTGGTGTAGCGGACGCCTGGGGTGTGGCTGCGGTGAGCGGTCACCATGGTGACCGGCACGTCGAGGGTCGACCCGTCGGGCCCGGTGCCGTCGAACCACCGACCGCCGAGCCAGCGCAGCGCGGCCCACCCGGTGATCCTTCCGCTGCCCGGGACCCGGTAGGACGCCTCGACGATGCGCTGCTCGACCGATGCCGGTTCGCCGGCAGGTCGGAACCACCCGGGGGCGACCGCTCGCCAGCTCTTCGTCTGAGACTGCCCCTTCGTCGGCCCCTTCTGCCCGAGGGGGTCGAGCCGGTGCGCCTGTTCGAGCCCGGGGCGACCGGGATGCCACGGGATGGGCAGCACCTGGGATCGCGTGATGTTGGTGGGAGTGCTGGTGCGGGTCCGAGTCGTCCTCATGGAAACGAGACTGACCCGCCCGAGACCAGCTCAGACGCGCCCGACTGCCGCCTGGGGACAGGGGCGTCCCGAGAGGGGCTGTGGATCATGATCGGCCCGGACGGGTCCTGGTTGCCTCGAGGATCGGGTTACGACGCATTCGATTTCCTGCTTACTGCGCAGTAAGCAGGAAAAGGGATTCGGAGTAACCCGAGCCGCCCCCTACGGCAGCTGGAACACGTACCGACACGCGACGTACACCAGCGCCGCAGCCCCACCCGCCATCGGGAACGTGAGCACCCAGGCGGTGACGATCGAGCGGGCGACCCCCCAGCGCACGGCGGAGAACCGCTTGGTGGCGCCGGCGCCCATGACGGCGGAGGTGATGGTGTGGGTGGTGGAGATCGGCGCCTCGAAGACGTACGCCGTCGTGTACAGCACCGACGCCGCGACCGACTCCGAGGCGAACCCGCGGGCCGGGTCGAGGTGGATGATGCGGCGCCCGAGGGTGCGCATGATGCGCCAGCCACCAGCCCAGGTGCCGGCGGAGATGGCGGCCGCGGCGGCGAAGATCACCCAGCACGGCAGCGGGTCGCCGTCGGCGACGTACCCGCCGGCGAGCAGGGCCAGGAAGATCACGCCCATCGTCTTCTGGGCGTCCTGCAGGCCGTGGCCCAGGGCCATGGCGGCGGCGGAGACGCTCTGCGCGACCTTGAAGCCGCGCTGCGCGCGCGTGGGGTTGGCGCGGCGGAAGGTCCACATGATCGCGACCATCACGAGGAACCCGAGGGAGAAGGCGACCAGCGGCGAGAGCAGCATCGGGATGACGACCTTGCCCACGACCACGCCCCAGTCGGCGCTGGCGCCGGCGGCCAGTGCGGCGCCGACGAGCCCACCGATGAGGGCGTGGGAGGAGGAGGACGGCAGGCCGTACCACCAGGTGATGAGGTTCCACGCGATCGCGCCGAGCAGGCCGGCCATCACGATCACGAGGGCGTGCGAGCCCGTGCCGGGGTCGATGGTGTCGGAGACGGTGGTGGCGACCTTCTGCCCGAGGAAGGCGCCGACGAAGTTCATGATCGCGGCCATCGCCAGCGCCACCCGGGGCGTCAGCGCGCGCGTCGAGACCGAGGTCGCGATCGCGTTGGCGGCGTCGTGGAAGCCGTTGGTGTAGTCGAAGACCAGGGCCACGACGACGACGGCGATGATGATCGCCAGCTCCATCAGCAGGCCCCCACAGCCAGGAGGTCCACGCTCAGGACTCCTTGACGGCGATCTGCTCGACGGTGTTCGCGACCTTCTCGAAGGCGTCGATCGCGGCCTCGAGGGTCTCGGCGATGTCCTTGAGCTTGAGGACCTCCATCGCCTTGTACTCGCCGGAGAACAGGTGCGCCCGCAGACGCCGGTGGTTCTTGTCGCCGGCGTTCTCGAGGCGGTTGATCTCGATCCAGTACTCCGAGAGCTCCTTCATCGTCCGCAGCCGCGGCATCGCGTCGGCGGTGACCTCGGCGCAGCGGCGGATCAGGTCGACCTGCTCCGACAGCCCCGCGGGCAGCTCCTTGACCTCGTAGAGCAGCAGCATGTCGACGACCTCGTCCATCAGGTCCATGACGTCGTCGAGGCCCGCGGCGAGCGCGTAGATGTCCTCGCGGTCGAAGGGCGTGATGAAGGTCGAGTTCACCGTCCGCACGATCTCGTGGGTGGTCTCGTCGGCGGCGTGCTCGGCGTCGCGCATCGCCATCGCGATGCCCTCACGGTCCGCGCCGACGGTGAACATGTCGGCCAGCAGCGAGGCACCGGTGACCAGGTGCGCCGCGGACTGGGCGAACTGGTCGTAGAAGGCGTTCTCGACCGGACGGAATCTCAGGCCCACGAGTACCTCTTCAGCGCTGACGACGGGGGGACCGCGGAACAGCGTAGGCCCCCGGTGTCCGGGAGGTGAAAGAGCGGTGACTAGCGGGCGCGGAGCGGGCGCCCGCCCGGGCCAGGCCATCGTGTCGTCGGCGAACGCGAGGTCGAGCAGCTCGCCGACCTCGGCGACCGAGTCGGCGTCGGGCAGCCGCACCAGCACCTCGACGCGGCGGTCGAGGTTGCGGTGCATCATGTCGGCCGAGCCGATCCAGGCCTGCGGGTCGCCGCCGTTCTCGAACCAGAAGATCCGGCTGTGCTCGAGGAAGCGCCCCAGCACCGACCGCACGGTGATGTGGTCCGACAGGCCGGGTACGCCGGGGCGCAGTGCGCAGATGCCGCGCACCAGCAGCTCGACCGGGACACCCTCGCGCGAGGCGAGGTAGAGGGAGTCGATGAGGGCCTCGTCGACGACCGAGTTGGCCTTGAGCCGGATGCGCGCGGGGCGGCCGGCCTTGTGGTGGGCGATCTCGGTGTGGACCTGCTCGATGAGCCCGGAGCGCACCGAGTCCGGGGCGACCAGCAGCTCGGCGTACGACGCGTTGCGCGACCAGCCCGACAGGTTGTTGAACAGGTGCGCGACGTCCTCGGTGACCCGCTCGTCGGTGGTGATCAGCCCGAGGTCCTCGTACATCCGGGAGGTCTTGGGGTTGTAGTTGCCGGTGCCGATGTGGGCGTAGCGGCGGATGCCATGGTGATCGCCCTCGTCGCGGACGACCATGGCCAGCTTGCAGTGGGTCTTGAGCCCGACGACGCCGTACACGACGTGGCAGCCGGCCTGCTCGAGCTTGCGCGCCCAGCGGATGTTGGCCTGCTCGTCGAAGCGGGCCTTGATCTCGACGATCACCAGGACCTGCTTGCCGGCCTCGGCGGCGTCGATGAGGGCGTCGATGATGGGGGAGTCGCCGGAGGTGCGGTAGAGCGTCTGCTTGATCGCCAGCACGTGCGGGTCGGCGGCGGCCTGCTCGATGAAGCGCTGCACCGAGGTGGAGAACGAGTCGTAGGGGTGGTGCAGCAGCACGTCGTTGCGGCGCGCGGCCTTGAAGACGTCGACGGGTGCTGCCGACTCCACCTCGGCGAGGCGGTGGTGGGTGGAGGGGAGGAACGCGGGGTACTTCAGCTCCTCGCGCGAGAGGTCGGCGATGCCGTGCAGGCCGCGAAGGTCCAGCGGGCCGGGGAGCCGGTAGACCTCGTCCTCGCTGACGCCGAGCTCGCCGACGAGCAGCTCGAGGACGGCGGGGTCGATGGACTCCTCGACCTCGAGGCGCACCGGGGGGCCGAAGCGGCGGCGCAGCAGCTCCTTCTCCAGGGCGGCGAGGAGGTTCTCGGCGTCGTCCTCCTCGACCTCGAGGTCCTCGTTGCGGGTGACCCGGAAGGAGTGCACCTGCTGGATCTCCATGCCGGGGAAGAGCCGGTTGAGGTGCTCGGCGATGACGTCCTCGAGCGGCACGAAGCGCTGGTCGCCCAGCGGCACGAAGCGGCTGAAGATCGGCGGCACCTTCACGCGCGCGAAGTGCTGCTTGTCGCTCTTGGGGTTGCGGATCAGCACCGCGAGGTTGAGCGAGAGGCCGGAGATGTAGGGGAACGGGTGCGCCGGGTCGACGGCCAGCGGGGTGAGGACCGGGAAGATCCGCTCCTTGAACATCCGCTTGCACTGCTTCTGCTCGTTGCGGTCCAGGTCGGCCCACCGGACCAGCTCGATGCCCTCGCCGCTGAGCGCGGGGACGATCTCGTCGTTGAACAGCTGCGCCTGGCGCTGGCTGAGCTCACCGGTGACGGTGAGGATCTGCTCGAGCACCTCGCGCGGCATCAGCCCGGAGGCGGCCTTGACCGCCACGCCGGCCGCGATCCGGCGCTTGAGGCCCGCGACGCGGACCATGAAGAACTCATCGAGGTTGCTGGTGAAGATCGCCAGGAACCGCACCCGCTCCAGCAGCGGGATCTCGGGGTCCTCGGCCAGCTCGAGCACCCGCTGGTTGAACCGCAGCCACGACAGCTCGCGGTCCAGGAAGCGCTCCTCGAAGGCCTCGACCTCGGCCAGCACCTCGTGGTCGGGCACGTAGGGCGGCTCGATGTCGAACGGCTCCTCCGGGGCCGCGTCGGAGACTCCCTCTTCCCGGGTGGGCACGATCTCGGCGGACATGCCGCCCATCCTGTCACCGTCGGGTGAACGCAGGGTGACCTGCGAGGCGGCCACGGGACGCGCTGTACGGCGGGGTCCCGAGCACCCCTCCGTCCCGCCGGTCTCAGACGGTGGCGGGGGCCCGCCCGTAGTCGTCCTCGAGCCGGCAGATGTCGTCCTCGCCGGTGTAGGCGCCGAGCTGGACCTCGATGATCACGAGGATCTCGTCGTGCATGTTGGTGATCCGGTGCGGCTGACCGAGCTCGACGAAGATCGACTCGCCGGCGGTCGCCACGACGGTCTCGCCGTCGATGACCGCGGTGCAGGTGCCGGCGGCGACGACCCAGTTCTCGGCGCGGTGCTCGTGGGTCTGGTAGCTCAGCCGCTGACCCGGGTTGACCTCGATCCGCTTGACCTTGAACCCCTCGCCGGCGTCCAGCACGTGCCACTCGCCCCACGGCCGGATCTCGAAGTCGTGCATGTCGTCCCCCAACGATCAGGAGCAGCCCTCCGCCGCTCGTCCCTTCCGACGCTAGAGATCGGGATACACAACCGGTCCTGCGCTGATCCTCAATCGATCCACAATCCGGCGACGCTGTGGAAGCAGGGCCAGCAGCGAGACCCCTCCCCAGACGTACGCCGCTTGACTACTCTCCGGTAGGTGACTGCCCTGACCCGTGCCCGCGACGCCGTCGAGCGGCGCCTGCTCACCACCGTCCTCGGCCTGCCCGAGGGCCTCCAGCGCCGCCTGGCCGGCAAGCCCGTCGAGCTCGACGGCGACACCCTCGCCACCGACCTGCAGCTGATGCTGCGGCTGAAGAAGGCCGCCCGCCTCCCCGCGGTGGAGA
>NZ_LUPI01000051.1:19476-20377 GCF_001627265.1 Nocardioides sp. REDSEA-S30_B4
GGGCGACCCGCTGCTGGTCTTCTTCCACGGCGGCGGCTTCTTCGTCGGCGACATCGAGACCCACGACGCCCCGTGCCGGCTGATCGCCGAGCGCGCCGGCGTGCGCGTGCTGTCGGTGGAGTACCACCAGGGCCCCGAGCACCCGTTCCCCGCCGCCCACGACGACGCCGAGCGGGCCTACCACTGGGTGGTCGACCACGCTCGCGAGCTCGGCGCCGATCCTGAGCGCATCGGCGTCGGCGGTGACTCCGCCGGCGGCAACCTCGCCGCGGCCACGGCGATCCACGCCGCCCGCACCGGTCTGCCGTGCCGCCTGCAGCTGCTGGTCTACCCGATGACCGACGCCCGCCACGGCGCGCGCGACGGCGGCGAGGAGTTCCTCTCCATGCGGCTCTTCGACGAGGGGTTCTTCCTCTCGCGGGTCTTCATGGACCGCGCCACCGAGTGCTACGTCGCCGACGACGCCCAGATGGACGACCCGCGGTTCTCGGTGATGCTGGCCGACCTCCCCGAGGGCCTGGCCCCGGCGTACCTCTGCACCGCCGGCTTCGACCCGCTGCGCGACGAGGGCGAGGCGTACGCCGACCTGCTCGAGAAGGCCGGCGTCACCGTGACCCGACGACGCTTCGACGGGCTGATCCACAGCTTCTTCAACGTCGTCGGCGCCGGACGCTCGGGCCCGGCCGCCGTGGCCGAGATCGCCGACGCGGTGCGCGCCGGGCTGCACTGACATCTCGCTGGTCGAGGTGCGAGGAGCGCCAGTGACCCGTTCCGGTGGTCGAGGTGCGAGGAGCGCCAGCGACGAGACGCTTCTATAGCGTGTCAAGGGCTGCGAGGTGTCGGTAGATCTCGCGTGCGATGTAGCGCTTGAGGCAGCGGCGGATGCGGGGTTTGGTGAGGG
>NZ_LUPI01000052.1:0-3478 GCF_001627265.1 Nocardioides sp. REDSEA-S30_B4
CCCGGGCACCGGGCGCGGCGAGCTCCTCGGCCAGCGCGGTGTCGCGGTCGCCGCGGCGGCTGCGGCCCTCGGCCTTGCTCACGACCTTGCTGGTCACCAGCACCACGTCACCGTCGCGGAGGGGGCCGTGCGGCGAGGCGGCCAGCGCGTCGACGAGCAGCGCCGCGAGGTCCGTGCCCTCGCCGACCTCACCGACGCCGTCCGGCGCCAGCACCTCGAGCCGACCGCTCACGCGGGCTCCCCCGGTGTCACCAGCGAGACGGCGGCGGCCGCCATCGCGGCGGTCGCGTCGGGGTCGGTCATCATCAGCGGCACCGCCGCCGCCCGGAGGCCGGCCTCGTGCAGGACCGGCACGGCGGCCTCGTCCCGGGAGTCCACCAGCCACCCGTCCAGGACCCCACCGCGCGAGCGCGCGCCGTAGTGGCGGCCCACACCGGCGGCGCTGACCTCCACGCCGATGCTGGTGAGCATCTGCTCGGCCATGCCGCGCACGTGCGTGCCGCCGACGATGGGGGAGAGGCCGACCACGCGGGCCGAGGTGTCCCGGACGGCTGCACGCAGGCCCGGCACGCCGAGGATCGTGCCGACGGAGACGACGGGGTTCGACGGCGGCAGCACGACCAGGTCGGCGTCGCGGATCGCGTCGAGGACGCCCGGTGCCGGGGTCGACCGGTCCAGACCGACCATGACGACGGTCTCGGCCGGCACGGACGCGCGCAGGCGGATCCAGTACTCCTGGAAATGCACGACGCGTCGACCGCTGGGCTCGGACCCGTCGGCGACCGCCACGTGGGTCTCGACCCGGTCGTCGGTCATCGGCAGCAGCCGCAGCCCCTCGCCGTACGTCGGCGTCAGCCAGCGGCGGCACAGCGCCTCGGTCACCGCGGAGAGCGGGTAGCCGGCCTCGAGCATCTGGGTGCGGACCAGGTGGGTCGCCACGTCGCGGTCGCCGAGCCCGAACCACGTCGGCTCGACGCCGTACTCGGCCAGCTCGGTGCGGACGCTCCAGGTCTCCTCGCGGCGGCCCCACCCGCGCTCGGGGTCGATGCCGTCGCCGAGGGTGTACATCACGGTGTCGAGGTCGGGGCACACCTTGAGCCCGTGGACCCAGATGTCGTCGGCGGTGTTGGCCACCACGGTGACGCGCGCGTCGGGGGAGACCCCGGGCAGCGTCCCGCCGCGGACACCGTGCAGCAGGCCCTGCAGGAACCGGGCGCCGCCCATGCCGCCGGACAGGACCGTGATGCGACTGATCTGCATGCCCTCACTCTGCCGCAGCAGCGCACGAGGGTGCCGGGCGGGTGGTGACAGGGACCAATACCAGACTTCCGCTTGACGACAGTGCTACGACAGGCATGTAATTCCAACAGTGTTCTTCGGTGCCGGACGAGGAGCACACCAGGGTCGAAAGGGCGTTGAGCCATGAGAGAGCTGTTTCTGCTCGAGGCGGAGACCGAGGAAGGGTCGTGGCAGGAGCGCGCACTGTGCGCTCAGACCGACCCGGAGGCGTTCTTCCCCGAGAAGGGTGGATCCACCCGCGAGGCCAAGAAGGTCTGCCTCACCTGCGAGGTGCGCCAGGACTGCCTGGAGTCCGCACTGAGCAACGACGAGCGCTTCGGGATCTGGGGCGGGCTCTCCGAGAGGGAGAGGCGCAAGCTCAAGAAGCGCGCAGTCTGAGGTGAGCGTGGCCCCGGTCCTGGTGACCGGGGCCGCTCGCATTTGGGCCGCTCGCGTTGAGGGCCGCTCGCGTTTAGGAGGGCCCGGAGGGGCTCGCGCTACTGTCTCCGATCGTGTCCGGGGCAGGTCAGGGGGCGGTCGCCGCCCTCGTGGTGAGCCACGACGGCGCCCGCTGGCTGCCCGTCGTGATCGACGGCCTGCGCGCCCAGACCCGGGCCCCGGACCGTGTCGTCTGCGTCGACACCGGCAGCCGCGACGAGGGGCCCGACCTCCTCGAGGCGGCCTTCGGCGCCGTGCGGTCCGCTCCGGCCGGCACCAGCTACCCCGAAGCGGTGCGCCTGGGCCTGGAGGAGGTGGGCGACGCGGAGTGGCTCTGGCTCCTCCACGACGACTCCACCCCGGCCCCCGACGCCCTCGCGCAGCTGCTCGCCGCCGCCGAGGCGCACCCCGAGGCCGACCTGCTCGGCCCCAAGCTGCGTGAGTGGCCCTCGCTGCGGCGCCTGCTCGAGGTCGGCGTCACGATCTCCGGCACCGGCCGCCGGGAGACCGGTCTCGAGCGCGGTGAGTACGACCAGGGCCAGCACGACGACGTGCGCCGCGTCCTGGCCGTCAACAGCGCCGGCATGCTCGTGCGCCGTGAGGTCTTCGAGGCCCTCGGCGGTTTCGACGACCACCTGCCGGTCTTCGGCAACGATCTCGACCTGGGCTGGCGCGCCGCGGCCGCCGGCCACACCACGCTGGTCGTGCCGCAGGCCGTGGTCTTCCACGCCGAGGCCGCGCACCGCGGGGTGCGGCGGACCCCGCTGACCGGCAGGCACACGCACTTCCAGGAGCGACGGGCCGCGCTGTTCACGCTGCTGGCCAACAGCCCGACGCGGGCGTTGCCGTTCCAGGCGGTGAGGCTGACCCTCGGCACCGTGCTGCGGGCCCTCGGCTTCCTGCTGGTGCGCTCGCCCGGGGAGGCGCTCGACGAGCTGGCGGCGCTGGTGTCGCTGCGGCCCCGCACGATCCTGCGGGCCCGACGCAGGCGCCAGGACGGCGCCGACGTACGTCCGCTGCTGGCGCCGTGGTGGCTGCCCTACCGCCACGGTCTCGACGTCGTGGGCGGGGTGGTGGCCGCCGCCGGCAACCAGGCCGCCGACGTCGCGGAACGGCGGCGCATCGCCGCCGCCGAGCGCGACCCCGAGTCCTTCGCGGCCCGCCGGACCGTGGAGGAGGACGACGTCCTCGAGGCCGACTCCGGCTGGGTCGCCCGGTTCCTGTCCAACCCCGTCGCCGTCGTCCTGGCGCTCGTGGTGCTGGTCAGCGTGGTGGGTGCCCGTGCGGCGTTCGGCCCCGTGACCGGTGGCGCGCTGTCCCCGGCCCCGGAGGGCGTGGGCGACTGGTGGCGCCTCCACCTGGAGTCGTGGCACCCCCTCGGGGCGGGCACCGCGGTGCCCGCTCCGCCGTACCTCCTGCCGATGGCCCTGCTCGGCACCCTCCTCGGCGGCAGTGCGACCGCCGCGGTCTCCGCGCTGCTGCTCCTGGCGGTGCCGGTGTCCCTGTGGGGGGCCTGGCGGCTGCTGCGGCTGATCGGTCGCCTGGTGTCCCCGCGCGGCCTGCCGCGCTGGCTGCTGCTGTGGGGTGCGGTCGTCTACGCGCTCGTGCCCGCGACCAGCGGTGCCTGGGGGCAGGGACGCCTCGGCGTGGTGGCCGCGGTGGCCGTCCTGCCCTGGTTGGCCCACGCCGCCGTCGGGTTCGCCGACCCCGAGCCCGACCGGCGCTGGCGCGCGGCCTGGCGCAGCGAGCCGTCGCGCAGCCG
>NZ_LUPI01000053.1:0-6342 GCF_001627265.1 Nocardioides sp. REDSEA-S30_B4
GCTCGGAGACTCCACGACCCGCACCCTCGAGTCACTGGTGCTTCGACAAACCTCCATCCTTCTGGATTTTCAAGCCGCCGCGGTCAGCGCCGCTATCCAGGCGATCGTCGTTGGCTCGGTGTTGTGGTGGGCCGCGCGAACGCGCAACGCAATCTCCGGGGGTGCGCTGCGCACCTTCCGTCTGCGACACCCACTCGGATCGAGTCGATGGGCCGTCGGCATCGTTGTCGCGGCGACCGTCGTCATCGTTCTCGCCCCGGTGTCCTCACTGGTGTGGTCGTCGGTGCGATCGTCGTCCGGCTTCACGATGAGTTGGTGGGCGATCTTCGCCGGTTTCGAGACCATCGACGCGGGGAGCACTCGGATCGGATCGCCGCTCAGCGCCATGGCGCGGTCCCTGTCGTTCGCTCTCGTCACCGGGCTCGTCGCAGCCGCTATCGGTGGCCTCGCCGCGATGAGTGTGCTGGCGCACCGACTCGGACGGGCCTTCGCGCTCGCGACGGCACTGCCGCTGGGGATATCGGCGGCGACGCTGGGCCTGGGCACGATGCTGGCGTACGGGCGTCCCCCGGTGGATCTACGCGCCACCGGTCTGTTGATCCCGATCGCCCACGCCCTGATCGCCGTTCCGCTCGTCGTCGCGGTCGCCACCCCGACCCTGCGTTCCACCGATCCCCGCCTCGTAACCGTCGCCGCCACCCTCGGCGCTCGGCCGTCGCGAGCGTGGTGGACCGGCTACGGGCGCCCTACGGTTCCCCTCGTGATCGCGCGACTTCTCGGTCGTCCCGGTGAAGCGTCCTTCGGGGTGGCGGCGGCTATGGCGGTCGTTCTCGTCGTCATGACCACCACGCTTGTCGCGGCCGTCGACCGCGGGGGTCGACGATCGTGAACGGCCACACGCTGACGTGCGAGAACCTGACCATCGGATACGAATCCGCGTTGGGAGAGCCCGTCACCTTCACGGTGCCGCCCGGGAGCGTGCTCGCCGTCGTCGGGCCGAGTGGCTGCGGAAAGTCAACGCTGCTGTCCACGATCGCGGACGTGATCCCCGCTCGCTCGGGTCGCGTTCTCATCGACGGAGTCGATGTCACGCAGTTGCCCACGCACACCCGCAAAGTGGCCATGGTGTTTCAAGAGCCGCTGTTGTTTCCGACGATGACGGTGCGCGACAACGTCGCGTACGGTCCGCGTCGATCCGGCGCATCGGCGCGTGACGCCCGGAGCACAGCAGAGGAACTTTTGAGTTGGGTGGATCTCGCGGGCCTCGGCGACCGGAACGTCGATCAACTCAGCGGTGGCCAGGCGCAACGGGTGTCTCTCGCCCGAGCGCTCGCGTCCGACCCCGCTGTCTTATGTCTCGACGAACCGTTCAGTGCCTTGGACGCGCCACTGCGATCACGCCTGGCCGCCGACGTCCTCGCCCTGGAAGGTGTCGATCGCGGGGACCTCGGAGCGGTCCAGGGTCACGGTGCTCACGGTGAGCAGCCCGTCGGGGAGCTGGAGCTCGCCGTCCCAGGTGCTGGTGGCGCCGTCGAGGGCCGCCGGGGGAGACAGCGTGTCCGCGCGGACCGCGTCACCGCCGGGCTCGAGGTCGCTGCCGAGCAGCGAGCAGCCCGCGAGGGCCGCCAGGGCGGGGAGGAGGAGCAGGCCGGGCCTCAGGTGATGCACGGCCTGCTCCTACCCCGCAGGTCGGGGGTCACACCCCCATCGGGTGCCAGACCGTCTTGATCTCCAGGAACGACGTCATCGGCTCCAGGCCGGGGTCCTCGGACCAGTCCGGCTCGGCGGCCGGCGCCCGGCGTACCCGCTTGAGGTTGTCGGCGGCCGCGACCTCGAGGTCCGCGGCGAGCGCCGCGTCACCGGCGATGCCGGTCAGGTCGATGGCGTTGACGTCCATGTGCGAGGCCAGCCACGGGGCGACCGTGGCCGCTCGGCCGGTGAGGATGTTGACCACGCCGCCGGGCAGGTCGCTGGTCGCGAGCACCTCGGCGAGGTTGACCGCGGGCAGCGGGCGGGAGTACGACGACACCACGACGGCGGTGTTGCCGCTGACGATCACCGGCGCGATGACCGAGACCAGCCCGAGCAGCGAGGACTCCTCGGGGGCGAGGACCGCCACGACGCCGGTCGGCTCGGGGGTGGATAGGTTGAAGAACGGGCCGGCCACGGGGTTGGCGTTGCCGACGACCTGGGCGAGCTTGTCGGCCCAACCGGCGTACCAGACCAGGCGGTCCACGGCGGCGTCGACGACCTTGTCGGCCCTGCTCGCCGAGAGCCCCTCGGACTGCTGCACGGCCTGGACGAACTGCGGGCGGCGGTCCTCCATGACCTCGGCGACGCGGTAGAGGATCTGCGCCCGGTTGTAGGCGGTGCGACCGGACCAACCGCCGAAGGCCTTGCGGGCGGCGACGACGGCGTCGCGGGCGTCCTTGCGCGAGGCGAGGGCGGCGTTGGCCACGAAGGCCCCCTTGTGGTCGGTCACGACGTAGGAGTAGCCCGACTCCGAGCGGGGGAAGGCCCCGCCGATGAAGAGCTTGTAGGTCTTGCGGACGTCGATGCGGTTGCTCACGCCTGGCCTCCCTTCAGGTAGGCGGCCAGGCCGTGGCGGCCGCCCTCGCGGCCGTAGCCGGACTCCTTGTAGCCACCGAACGGGCTGGTGGGGTCGAACTTGTTGAACGTGTTGGCCCACACGACGCCGGCGCGCAGCTTGCCCGCGACGTCGAGGATGCGCGAGCCCTTCTCGGTCCAGATGCCGGCGGAGAGGCCGTACGGCGTGTTGTTGGCCTTCTCCACGGCCTCCGAGGGCGTGCGGAAGGTCAGCACGGAGAGCACGGGGCCGAAGATCTCCTCGCGGGCGATCCGGTGGGCCTGGGAGACGCCGGTGAACAGCGTCGGGGCGAACCAGTAGCCGCTGGTGGGCAGCTCGCACGGGGCGGACCAGCGCTCGGCGCCCTCGGCCTCGCCGGCCACGGAGAGCTCGCGGATGCGGGCCAGCTGGGCGGCGGAGTTGATCGCGCCCACGTCGGTGTTCTTGTCCAGCGGGTCGCCGAGGCGCAGCGTGGCCATCCGGCGCTTGAGGCGCTCGAGCACCTCGTCGGCCACCGACTCCTGGACCAGCAGGCGCGAGCCGGCGCAGCAGACGTGACCCTGGTTGAAGAAGATGCCGTTGACGATGCCCTCGACCGCCTGGTCCATGGGGGCGTCGTCGAAGACGATGTTGGCGGCCTTGCCGCCGAGCTCCAGCGTCACCTTCTTGTCGGTCCCGGCGACGGCCCGGGCGATGGCCTTGCCGACGTCGGTGGAGCCGGTGAAGGCGACCTTGTCGACGCCGGGGTGCTCGACGATCGCGCGGCCGGTCTCGCCGGCGCCGGTGAGGATGTTGACGACACCCGGCGGGAGGTCGGCCTGCTGGCAGATCTCGGCGAAGAGCAGGGCGGTCAGCGGGGTGGTCTCGGCGGGCTTGAGGACCACGGTGTTGCCGCAGGCCAGGGCGGGGGCGACCTTCCACGCCAGCATCAGCAGCGGGAAGTTCCACGGGATGACCTGGCCGGCCACGCCGAGCGGGGTGGTGCCGTAGCCACTGTGCTCGAGCTTGTCGGCCCAGCCGGCGTAGTAGAAGAAGTGCGCGGCGACGGTCGGGACGTCGACGTCGCGGGCCTCCTTGATCGGCTTGCCGTTGTCGAGGGTCTCCAGGACGGCCAGCTCGCGGCTGCGCTCCTGGATGATCCGGGCGATGCGATAGAGGTACTTGGCGCGCTCGCGGCCCGGCATCGGGCCCCAGACCTTGTCGTAGGCCTTGCGGGCGGCCTTCACCGCACGGTCGACGTCGGAGGCGTCGGCCTCCGCGACCTCGGCGAGGACCTCCTCGGTGGCGGGGTTGACGGTCTTGAACGCGGTGCCCGCGCCGCTGGTGAACTCGCCGTTCACGAAGAGTCCGTAGGACTCCTTGATGTCGACGACCGCGCGCGACTCGGGGGCCGGCGCGTACTCGAAGATGCTCATCTCTTCTCCTGCCGGTCTCAGTCGAGGGTGACGTAGTCGGGGCCGCTGTAGCGGCCGGTGCGCATCTTGGTCCGCTGCATCAGCAGGTCGTTGAGCAGCGTGGAGGCGCCGAAGCGGAACCAGTCGGGGTCGAGCCAGTCGGGGCCGGCGACCTCGTTGACCATCACGAGGTACTTGATGGCGTCCTTGGCGGTGCGGATGCCGCCGGCCGGCTTCACGCCGACCATCTGGCCGGTCGCGAGGCGGTAGTCGCGGACGGCCTCGAGCATGATCATCGTGACCGGCAGCGTCGCTGCCGGCTGGACCTTGCCGGTGGAGGTCTTGATGAAGTGACCGCCGGCCATCATCGCCAGCCAGCTGGCGCGCCGGACGTTGTCGTAGGTCTGCAGCTCGCCGGTCTCGAAGATGACCTTCAGGTGGGCGCTGCGCTCACCCTGGGTGCAGGCCTCCTTGACCGCGACGATCTCCTCGAAGACCTCGAGGTAGCGGCCGGAGAGGAAGGCGCCGCGGTCGATGACCATGTCGATCTCGTCGGCGCCGGCCTCGACCGCGTCGCGGGTGTCGGCCAGCTTGATGTCGCGGGCCGCGCGCCCGGACGGGAACGCGGTGGCGACGGCCGCGATGTTCACGCCGGAGTCACCCAGGGTGTCCTTGGCGACGCCGACGAGGTCGGGGTAGACGCAGACGGCCGCGGTGGCGGGGCACGTGGGGTCGGTCGGGTCGGGGCGCATCGCCTTGCTGGCCAGGGCCCGGACCTTGCCGGGGGTGTCCTGGCCCTCCAGGGTCGTCAGGTCGACCATCCGGATGGCCAGGTCGAGGGCCTGCTCCTTGGCGGTGGTCTTGATCGAGCGGGTCCCGAGGGCAGCGGCACGGGCCTCAGCACCCACCTGGTCGACGCCGGGCAGGCCGTGCAGGAAGCGGCGCAGCGCAGCGTCGGACCGGGTGACGTCCGAGAGGTCCCAGCCGACTCCGGGCGTGGAGGTCGTGGGCATTGGATCAGCATAGGCTTGTCGACGGGTCTGGCCCCAACCCTCGATCCGGCCGCCCACCCGCCTGGCCACCCGCCTGCCGATCCCTGGAGGAGCCCGCTTCGATGGAGCACGACCCGCACGGCGAACGCCTGGACTTCGACCCCACCAGCGGTCGGTTCATGGGCGCGCTCACCGCCGTCCTCGGTGCGGTCGGCGTCCTCGTCACGCTGGCGTTCCCCGGGGACTACCCGCCGCAGGTCGCCACCGGCGGGCTGCTGGCGATCGCGCTGGCCTGGTCGGCGATGCTCCGTCCCCGCGTCTGGCTCGAGGGGCACCGGCTGGTGCTGCGCGGCATGCTCTCCACGCTGCACCTCCCGCTTGCCCGCCTCCAGTCGGTCGTCGTGCAGCAGGTCCTCGTCGCCACCGTCGACGACAAGCGGCACGCCAACCCCGGCGTCGGCCGGTCGCGGTTCCGTGCGATGCGCAAGCCGCGCTCCACGCGCGACCTGACGATGACCCCGGTGCCTGGTGAGGGCTGGACCCCCGACGAGGGGGCTGACTACGCCGACTTCGTCGAGGACCGGATCCGCGACGCCGCCAAGGCCGCCCAGCGGGTCCCCGATGCGCCCAGCGACGTACGACGGGAGTGGGCGTGGCCCGAGGTCGGCCTCGTGGTCGGCACCAGCCTGCTGTTCGTCGTCAGCTTCTGGTTCTGAGCGCGGCCGCCCGTGACTGAGCGCCCCGAGGTCGTGTGCCTGTGCGGCTCCGCCCGGTTCATGGCGCAGATGCACGACCTGGCTCGCGAGCTGGGCATGGCGGGAGTCGTCGTCCTGACCCCCGTCGACGCGGAGGACGCGCCGACGCCGGAGCAGAAGGAGACGCTCGACGCGTTGCACCGGCACAAGATCGACCTCGCGGACCGGGTGGTGGTCGTGAACCCGGGCGGCTACGTCGGTGAGTCGACGGCGGCTGAGATCGCCTACGCCCGGGCAGCAGGCAAGCGCGTCGACTTCACCGAGCCGCAGTAGGCAGCACGCAGGGCGCTCGGAGCGCGCCGTCAGACTTCCGTGGTGCCGTCGGGGTGGACGAGGAACCGGAGGCCGTAGGGGCTGGTCCAGAGCCAGGTGGTGGGGGTGAGCTGCTGGTAGTCCCATCGTCCGTCGGGGGATGGGTGGGTCTTGGCTCGGTGGTGTCGTCTGCACAACGGGGCGAGTCGGTCGGTGTCGGTTTGGCCGGGTGGTCCGCCCTGGTCGGGTGGGACGTACTCGTCGATGTGGTCGAGGTCGGTCCGGGCTGAGGTGCGGGTGCAGTGGGGGAAGACGCAGGTGGGGCGCTTGAGCTTGACCCGCTGGCTGATGCGGTCGGGGAT